>CALFUG010000190.1 GCA_937928455.1 uncultured Clostridia bacterium | reverse complement strand
GCCTCCACAAGGTATGAACAATTCCGAGCACTGCATAACAGTCCCGGACCGTTTCTACAATCACCCGCACAGCGGACAGATCAAAAATCTCATCCAATTCCTTCTGCTGCTGTTTCATCTTTTTATAAATGCTATAGAGATGTTTGGAGCGTCCCATGATTTCGTAATGGATTCCCATGTCATCCAAAGCTTCCCGAATTTCATCCATCACTTGACTGATAAATTCTTCCTGCTTCGCCTTCTTATCCTTTACTTGATTGATTAAGGATTCATAAGCCTGAGGCTCCAAATATTTAAAAGCAATGTCTTCCAGTTCAAACTTGATGGTATAAATTCCCAAACGACTGGCAAGGGGGGCGTAAATTTCCAGTGTTTCCTGGCATTTTTCCGCAATTTTTTCCGGGCTCATATAATTTATCGTTCGCAAATTATGAAGTCTGTCTGCCAACTTGATAATGAGTACTCGAATATCCTTACTCATGGCAAGAAACATTTTTCGAAAGTTTTCCGCTTGTAGGTCTTCCTTCTTTTCATACTTGATGCCACCCAATTTTGTGACACCGTCCACCAGCAAGAGAACTTCTTCGCCAAAGGTCATTTTCAATATTTCAGGATCGTATCCCGTATCCTCTACCACATCATGAAGTAGTCCGGCAATGATAGTATCTTCATCCATGCCCAATTCAGCCAGAATCAACGCAACATGAGCCGGATGAGTAATGTATTTCTCTCCCGACTTTCTGGACTGACCTTGATGTAATTCTTCAGCGGTTTCGTAAGCTTTCCCGATGGCCTCAATGTCATAAGCGGGGTTGATTTCCAAAATCGCCTGGATGAAATCCTGCTTGCTTTCCATTCTCGTCTACTTTCTTGTTAGAAATTTTCGTTTCGATTTTTTGGCTTTGTACTTTGATCCTCCGGTCCACTTGCAAATATCATGATACAGTGGGGAACATACGGTAATGGATGAAATGCATCCCACCGCCACACCTACCATCAAGGGTACTACGAATTCTCGAATGGCCGGTCCGGAAAGAAAGAACAGCGGGGCCATGACCAACAAGGTGGTAACAGAAGTCATAATAGACCGTTGAAGCGTCTGGTTAATGGATACATTCAATAATTCATCCATAGCATTTTTCTTCATCAGTCCTAAGTTTTCACGAACCCGATCAAATACCACAATGGTATCGTTAATGGAATAACCTACCACCGTTAATATTCCCGCGATAAATGGATTGTTAACCGTAACATGAAATATTGCATAAAATGCCAAAACCATCAGTACATCATGCAAAACGCCGGCTAATGCAGACACTCCAAATTTCCACTCAAAGCGAAAACTGATATAAATCAACATGCCCAATGCAGAAATAGCAATGGCCATAAGAGCATTCCTTTGCAGTTCCTTCCCAACGGAAGGGCCAAATTGTTCAATGGCTAACACATCATCCTCGGATATGTCAAAATGTTGTTCTAACACATTTACAATGTCCATTCGTTCTTTGTTTTCAAGAGCTACTGTTGTTCTCACCACAATTTCTTGTTGATCGTCGCCAGCAAATATAATTTCCTCGTCTAAATCAAAATCTTTCAATGCGTCATGTACCTCGGATTGAGACACCTTCTGCCCCATGTCAATTTGCATCATGGTTCCGCCGGTAAAGTCAATGCCGTAATTGAGGCCCCGCACCCCTCCTACCAAAAGTCCTACTACTAAAATGCCCAGAGATACCATGTAAAATATTTTCCTCTTTTCGATAAATCGAAAGTCCCGATTCAGACTAAACATGGCTGACCCATCTGGCCGAATGCTGAAATGTTTCTTTTTACCCCATTTCTTACTTTCACATAAGATTCTCAGTATCCATTGTGTAATTACCACAGCTGTGAATATACTGACCACAATACCAATCATCAACGTCAAGGCAAAGCCTTTCACGGAACTGGTACCTACTTGATACAAAACCACGGCGGCAATCAATGTTGTCAACTGGGAATCCACAACAGTAGACAATGCCCGTTTAAATCCCATTTGCGTGGCAACACGAATAGTTTTCCCATTTATGATTTCTTCTCGAATTCTAGAAAATATTACCACGTTGGCATCTACCGCCATGCCTACCGACAGTATGATGCCCGCAATTCCCGGAAGTGTTAATACTGCGCCCATTCCCACCATAATCCATAGGATTAGAACCACATAAAGCAGAAGAGCCAAGTTGGCGGCGATTCCCATCACTCGGTAAAAGACAACCATAATCAACAAAATGAGAGCAAGCCCGATAAACCCTGCAATCACACTGTTTTCCAGTGCATTAATTCCAATTTTTGCAGTCTGCACCGATGAGGTTACTTCCGTGAGGCCTACCGGCAGAGCACCACCTCGAATCAAAGCGGCTGTGTTAGAGGCATACTCCAAATCAAAGCCCCCCATAACACCCTTGGTAATCACCGCATTCCCACCCGAGATCACTTCCTTCGGGACAGGGCTTGATACCACTTCTCCGTCTAATAGAATGACAATGGCTCGAGGATCCACCCCGGGATACATGCTCTGCACTTGCCCACTAATAGCAAGTCGAGTAGCTTCTTCGAATTTTATGCCACCTTCTCGGGTCATTTCCAGTGCAATCGCATAGCCTCCCCCTTCTTGATCGGTGGTGACGCCTGCATTCTTTATGTCATTTCCGCTCAACATTACGGTTCCATCCGCTAGAACAAACTCCAACTGGGCCGTCTTCCCAATCAAGTCGATGGCCTCATTGGCATCCTCTGCTCCCGGCAATTCGACTCGTATTCGATTGGTTCCTTCAATGGTGACTACCGGTTCGGATAGTCCCATCTGATTCACTCTGTTTTCAATGACCGCCTGGGTCTGTTCCATAATCTGGGTCAGTTCTTCTCCGATTGCATCGGTTTCTGCTTCCAATACTACGTACACACCGCCTTTGATGTCTAAACCTAACTTGATTCGATCCTTAATAGGTTCAATGGGACCCATACCGAAGAGAGTGAGCCACCATCCCATAATTACGATGATTATAATGAGAACTGCGATGACTTTTTTCGAGGTGTAACTCATGAAACAATCCTTTCCGAACAACAATATTTGAATAATTTCTTACTTAACCTTAATATTTTACTACATTATATATGTAGTAACAAGGTGTTTTAAAAAAATAACCCTCGAAAAACGGTAATTTTTCAAGGG
>CALFUG010000189.1 GCA_937928455.1 uncultured Clostridia bacterium | reverse complement strand
ATAAGAGATATGTTTGGAATCAGTTCGGAGAAGCTGCGCGAGAGGCCGCACTGGCTATGAAAAAGGAGGTTACCAAGTATCTATGATAGAAAAAACAATCATGAAGGGGCGAATTCAAAGTAATCGAGAAATTCATCTAGGAGTATACCGGATGGAAATTCAGGTAGAACAGAAGAAGTTGTTCTTGAATTATCAGCCGGGGCAATTCGTAAACCTCTATTTGGGAGAAAGGGACTTGCTTTTGCCTCGCCCTTTTAGTATTTGCGACTATAAAGACGGTGTCATAGTGCTGATTATTCAAAGGGTAGGAGAGGGCACCTATCGACTATCAAAAAAAGTGATAGGGGAATGGGTAACATTGAGTTCTCCTTTGGGTCATGGGTTTTCCATCCCCAGGGGGAAGACGGTTCAAGTTGTGGGAGGTGGTTGTGGTGTGGCACCATTACTTGGGCTCAGTAAAAAACTGGCGGAAAATGGTTGTGAGGTGACAGCATTCCTGGGATACAGCCAGGATGCCTTTATGGTGGAGGCATTTCTTCCCATCTGTAAAAATGTAAAAGTAGCATCCCAAGAGGGAAAAGAGGGGTATAGGGGAACGGTATTAGATATGCTGAAAGATAATGCGGATCACAAAGCGGTGAACCGAATTTTTGCCTGTGGCCCTGGTGCAATGCTTCAACAGTTATCCCGGTATGCAATGGAGAGAGGACTTCCATTGGAAGTGTCCTTGGAAGAAAGAATGGGCTGCGGATATGGAGCTTGTTTGGGTTGTAGTGTGTGGATAGGGGATTCCTCACCGGTTTTGAAAAAGGCTTGTTGGGACGGCCCGGTGTTCGATGGGGGAAAGGTGTTGTGGAATTATGAAGCCTAATTTGGAAATCATGATGAATGGCCAGTTGTGGAAAAATCCGGTAACAACTGGGTCGGGGACTTTTTCCTTGGAGCATAGCGGGGCATTTTATGATGTGTCGCGTTTGGGTGCAGCAACCACCAAAGGGGTCAGTTGGATGCCATGGCCCGGAAATCCCATGCCGAGGGTTGCGGAAACATACGGAGGGATGTTGAATAGCATCGGCCTTCAAAATAACGGGGTGGAAGAATTTGTCCGGGGAGAATTGGCTGATTTGAAAGACATGGGGCTCCCTGTGGTGGTAAATGTGGCGGGAAAAAGTCGGGAGGAGTATGAAAAGGTAGTGGCATATCTGAACGAGACAGAAGCCGATATACTGGAAATCAACTTGTCTTGTCCGAATGTGAGGGAAGGGGGTATGGCCTTTGGAATTTCTCCCAAAGAGACATACGAAATCACAACCGCTCTTCGAAAATTAACCCGGAAGCCGTTATACATCAAGCTGTCTCCTAATGTGACAAATATTGTTGCAATTGCTGCAAAAGCGGAAGAAGCCGGAGCGGATGGGCTCACGATGATAAATACCCTTCTTGGCATGCGAATAGATGTAAATACAAGAAAGCCTGTTTTGGGGAATATAATGGGAGGGCTCTCAGGACCTTGTATAAAGCCTGTGGCCGTACGAATGGTCTATCAGGTTTCGAGAGAAGTCAGAATTCCCATTATAGGGGGCGGCGGTATATATACCGGGGAGGATGCGGCGGAGTTTATGATGGCGGGTGCAAAAGCCGTATTTGTGGGGTCTGCCGCACTAATGGATCCCGGAGCACCGATAAGAATTATTGAAGAGTTGGAGAACTTCATGAGTGGGAAGGGATACGAAAACATAGATGAATTAAGGGGAAGCAATCACAAGAAATAGGAGGATAGGAATGGTATCCAGAGAATTGGTAGAGTTACTGATGAAGCATGATGCTTTAGTATTTGGAGAATTCACCACGAAAAGTGGGCGGAAAAGTCCCTATTTCGTAAACATGGGGAAAATACATTCGGGAATAGGAGTATCTCAGCTGGCATCCTATTATGCGGAAAAAATCATAGAACGAAAGGATGAAGGTGCTATTTCAGGGGAGATAAAATGTATTTATGGACCGGCATATAAAGGAATCCCATTGGCGGTAGCCACATCTATGGAATTGGCCCGAATCTATGGTTGGGACCTACCTTTCAGTTTTAATCGGAAAGAAAGTAAAGATCATGGCGAGGGAGGGGATTTTGTGGGATATGATATTCAGCCGGGTGACAGCATATTAATCATTGAGGATGTGATTACTGCTGGTACCGCAGTCAGGGAATCCCTGGAGTTGCTGAATAAGAGAGGTCTTGTAAAAATAGAAGGCGTTTTGGTTTGTTTGGATCGAATGGAAAGGGGGCTGACCCATCTTTCGGCCACTCAAGAGCTCTATCTCGAGTATAACATACCGGTTTTCCCCCTGGTTTGTTTACAGGAATTAATCCATATATTACGAGATGCGGAAAGGGAAGGAATGCCTCTAGTCGCCAGGGAAAATAGAATGGCCATGGAAGATTACCTCTTGAAATATGGAGTTTCTGATTCGTAGCTCTCCGTTATTTATTGGTGTTCTTTCGATAAGTGGTCTTTTCCTTCTCTTTTCGTTTCCTGGTTTTGGGCTTCATAACGGAGAAACCAAAAAATCCCAAGGGTGTGGGTTGTAAGCCATAATACTCACCGTGGTTGTAGCTTAGTAGATGTGCTCGTTCCAACATTAGTCGGCCATTTTCGTCCAGCAAATTTTCATCTGCATGAACTCGAAGTATTTCTGCGACAAACATATCGTGAGAAGGATAAGGGATGACCTGGGTTACTTTGCATTCCAAATTCACAGGACATTCCTGGATCATAGGCGCTTTTACCAAATCTGCCGGGAGGGGTGTTAGTTTTTGGGAGGTGAATTTGTTTTCGTCCCGCCCGGACCGCACGCCACAGTAATCCGCCGCTTTTGCCAGAGATGCGGGTGTCAGATTGATGACGAATTCCCCTGTCCTCTTTAGAATTCCGTGGGAATGTCGGGAAGGACGGATGGACAAATAGGTCATAGGGGGGTCGGAGTTTACGATTCCCGTCCATGCAATGGTGATGATATTATATTCTTCCGGAGTTTCGCCCAGAGATGCCATAACCAATGGTAATGGGTTTAATAGTGCGCCGGGTTTGAATATTTTTTTTGCCATAGAAGCACCTCCAATTTATTATCAAGTTTTATTATAACATGAATGATTTGGGAAGATTGAGAATTCAGAAAAACGTCACACAGCTGGGCAAAAAAATGATAAAATACTGTTTGACATGAAAAATAGGGAGGAAGCTTTGGATAAGAAAAATTACCCGGCCAACAAAAAACGGGCAGAGGGGCCAACTGCACCAAGAGTCAAGGGGAAAATTTCCAGACTCAGAATCATCGTATCGTCTCTGACTCTACTGGTTGTAGCAGGTACCATCGGATTTTTTTTGTTATACCAAGAAACACAGGAGCCGGAACCCATTAACCCCTATCGGGGGGGTGTGGTTATCGGAAGCTCGGAAAGAGCCTTGGAAATCATGGCGGACATGACGGTGGAGGAGAAGGTGGGACAAATGTTCATCACACCTTATCGGGGAGATGGATCCGACATGTCCGCTTTGACGGACTACCATATTGGAGGCTTTATTTACACCGGTGTATTTTTTGAGAACAACACACCGGAATCAGCCTCTATCACGTTTCGTGAAATGAATGAGTTCCAGGAGATGAAACCCTTCCAAGGGGTGGCTGAAGAGGGTGGAGACATAACGGCGGTTTCCAAATGGCCGGCATTCCGACCTACTCCTTATCGATTGCCGAGAGAGCTTTATGATGATGGCGGACTGGATGCAGTTTTAACCCAAGAAGAAGAGAAGCTGCTCTTTCTGAAAAGAATGGGGCTGAATCTGAATTTTGGGCCCATCACCAATATTGCCACCAAACCTTCGGATAGTCTATATGAACAGACCATAGGGCAAGATGCGGAAAAAACATCGGAGTATATACGAAGACTTACACTTCTTTATGATGAACTGGGCATGAGTGCTGTTTTGCGCTACTACACCGGAGAGGATACAGAAGCCTTCATGACAGGTTGCTATATGGGAGCACCTGCTGTGATGATGAGTAATCGGGTGATTACTTCAGGGGACAGTGTGGATAGCAGCCGCCCCATGTCTTTGTCCAAACCTTGGCACGACTATTTAAGAGATGAGCTGGGTTTTGAAGGTGTCATTATCCTAAGCGATGTGGCTAGCGGGGTATTTGACGAATATGCCGGCGAACAGGTGAAGTCCGTCATGGCCATTGAAGCCGGAAACGACTTGATATGGGCCACTTATTACGAAACGGAGATAGAAGGGGTTTTGGCTGCCATTGAAAATGGAACACTCTCTATTCAGGATGTGGATGACTCTGTGGTGAGGGTGTTGACTTGGAAGTTAAGGTACGGTTTGATAGAATAATATCGGTATAGTACATGTAAAAAGATGTGGAAGTGAAACATGAAAACGGGAGGAGCCTCGAGTATTGTAGTTATAATACTTCTAGTGGTGGGTGTGGTACTAGGATATATGATCACTTTCGATACAGAACAGACCGAACCCTCTGTATCGGAAGAGGAGCCAATTATTACCCACGCCATGATGGCAAGAGAAATCATGGAAGGAATGTCGCTGGAAGAAAAAGTAGGACAGTTGTTCTTTGGGAGATGCCCCATTAATGGGAGGGCGGCGGAAGATGTGGTCAACTACCATCTGGGCGGATACCTGCTTTTTGCTGACTTTTTCACGGACAATGATATGGAAGGCGTGAGGCGCGATATACTTCAGTTCCAGGATGTAGCGGCAATCCCATTGGCGGTTGGGGTGGATGAAGAAGGAGGACGAGTGGTTCGAGTGAGCCGCTATTCGGAGTTTCGAGAAACACCATTTCAGTCCCCAAGAGACCTATATCAGCAGGGTGGAATGGAAGCAATCGTAGAGGAAACCCGAGAAAAGGCCGATTTGCTAACCAGCCTTGGCATTCAAGTGAACTGGGCTCCGGTAGCAGATATTACTACCAATCAAGAAGACTTTATGTATGGGCGCAGCCTGGGAGAATCACCAGAAATTACCGGGGAATTTGTGACAAAAACGGTACAGGTGAATCGGGAAAAGAATCTTTCGTCTATGCTAAAACACTTCCCGGGATACGGGAATAATAGCGACACCCACGGGGGATTCGCTTTGGATCGCCGAGATTTTCAAACATTTTGGGATGGGGATTTGATTCCCTTCGCAAAGGGAATTGAAGAAAACTGTGAGTTCATTTTGATGTCCCATGTGATTGCGGTGTGTAGAGATGAAGTTTATCCCGTCTCCTTGTCAAAAAGCTGGAACGAGTTGCTGCGCAACACCATGGGATACCAAGGGATTATCATTACAGATGACCTTAAAATGGGAGCCATCACCCAATCCTTCGGAGTGGAAGAAAGTGCTGTTTTGGCTTTTCAGGCGGGCAATGATATGGTCTGCTCCAGTGATTATGACAA
>CALFUG010000188.1 GCA_937928455.1 uncultured Clostridia bacterium | reverse complement strand
GCCTTCTCATCAAAGGTGTGAACCCAATCCCCTTTAAAGTAGATGGCATTGATTAAATACATAATCACATCCCCTGGAATGGGTGGTTCAATCATCTGGGGAATCAATCCCTTGGTAGAATCATGAATCCATCCGTTGATGGTATCAGCGGCTTCCGGTTGGGCAAAATCCAATTCCTCAACTTGGGCGAAAAAGTGAGTTTGATTGTTCTCCAAAAAGTCTGGCTGAATGGCCTCCCCTTGTCGAAACCATATAGAATTGCTTACTAGGAAGTCCACTTCCGGGTCTACGCCATTATAGTAAGTCAACAATTCCTGGTAGGTTTCCAATAGAGCGGCATCCTCTATGTTCTCATAGCCTAGTACTTGCGCCATCTGGGCTTTGGTTTCTCCTTTGGCCCCCAAGTAGGTCATGGACAAGGCCGTTGAAATGCTAAAGGGGGAGAAGAAAAGGTTTTCCGTGTCACTTTGCAACTCCTGGAGCAAGTCCAATGCAAACTTTTCGTTGCCATGAACCAAAGATTGATTTACTCTAGTAGTATCCAGTTTTTTAATGTCGTATGAGCCGGTGGCATCACAGCCCAAAGAAAATAGAGAAAGTAACATCACTAGTATTAGTAAGACCATTTTTGATTTCATTTCCGCCACCTCCTTGATGAATAGACGGGAGGAGAGAAAAAAAGTTTCGCTTCGCGTAAAAAACAAGACGAATGGAATGTTTGGAAAAGAGGAAGACGCAGTAATATTGGGGAAGTTTGGGGCAAAAGCTTTAAATCCTTTGTGTCATGGGTATATATGGGAGTATTGGAGGTAATAATATGTATGATTTAGAAATAATGAAATTGCCGGAGTATGTTATGGAAATACTGAACCAGGCGAAGAGTGTCACCATTCCCAAAACCAGGGAAGAGTTGGTGGAGCTTGCCATGGGAAATTCCCCGGAAAACACTTTCGAGGTGGCATATGAAGTTCCGGGCCAAGGCCGTGTGCTGGAAGCCACCGTGACACGTTGTAGAAACGGATTGGCAGTAAACTATATTGACGACTACATGCGAAGAAGAGATCCGGACAGCTTGTTGGTGGCGGATAACAAGCCTACCGATAAACCCACATACCGAATGGAGTACGGCAAGGATTTTGAAGAATTACGTCAGGAGACTTTTGCCTGGTTAAAAGAGCAGGACTTGATTTTCTATCCCTTTAAGTCTGGTGACATAAAACACGGCTACGATTCGGTTTTTATCTCTCCGATTAATGCGGGGTTTTTCGCCGCAGGGTTGGCAGACCTTCAAGGCTTCATCAATATTGATGAATTGAAGGAATTTAATTTGAAAGCCATGGTGGTTCTGGCACCTCCCTTTCGGCACACCCACTTTGGAGAAAAGCAAATCGTGGTGCATAATCGATTGGATGAAGTGCACGAAGTTTATTCCTACAATTTGTATCCGGGTCCCAGCGCAAAAAAAGGCATTTACGGAGTCTTGTTGAATATTGGAGAGCAAGAAGGTTGGGTGACAGCCCATGCTTCTACGGTTAAGGTGATTACCCCGTATGACAATGAGATTGTCATAATGCATGAAGGGGCTTCCGGCGGCGGGAAGAGTGAGATGATTGAGGACATGCACAAACAGCCGGATGGAAGATCGGTACTGGGTGTAAATACCATTACGGGAGAAAAGAATTATTTGGTGTTTAATGAAACTTGTCAATTATTGCCGGTAACCGACGATATGGCTCTTTGCCATCCCAAGTTGCAAAACGATAGCCGGAAGCTGGTAGTCAAGGACGCGGAATCCGCGTGGTTCCTGAGACTGGATCACATCACCAGCTATGGCACCTCTCCTCGTTATGAGAGAGTGTTGACTCACCCCAGCAAACCTTTAATTTTTATGAATATTGATGGAATCCCCAAGGCCACTTGTCTAGTATGGGAGCATACACTGGACCAAGACGGGAAGCCTTGTACCAATCCCCGGGTTATCCTCCCGCGAAACATGGTGGAAGGCGCCATTGAAGACGCGGTAGAAGTGGATGTGCGGAGCTTTGGTGTTCGGGCACCGGCGTGCACTCGAGAAAATCCTACGTATGGAATCGTCGGGTTAATTCAAGTATTGCCTCCGGCACTAGCCTGGCTTTGGAGATTGGTAGCACCTCGTGGCCACAACAACCCTAGCATTGTCGCAGAGTCGGAAATGAAAAGTGAAGGTGTGGGGTCCTATTGGCCATTTGCCACGGGTAAAATGGTGACCCAGGCCAACTTGCTACTGGAGCAGATTATAAATTCGCCCAGTACTCGTTACCTACTTATCCCTAATCAACATATTGGGGCTTATGAAGTTGGATTTATGCCACAATGGGTGGCGAGGGAGTATATTGCCCGTCGAGGTAGCGCCAAGTTTAAACCCGGGCATTTGGAGGAAGCACGATGTCCCTTGCTTGGATTCGGGCTAGAGTCCATGAAGGTGGATAATCAATACATTCGAAGAGCATTTTTGAAACCGGAGACCCAGTATGAAGTGGGCACTGACGGCTACGATGCGGGTGCCAAGATTTTAACGGATTTCTTTGCCAAGGAGTTGGAGAAATTTGATACACCGGAGTTACACCCATTGGGCCGGAAAATCATTCAAGTATTCCGCAACAACGGAACCGTGGAGGATTACATGGAACTGATTCCCATGAGGTATTAAAGAAAAAGCAAGTTCTGCCCATGGGGGTCTGAAGAGAATATCAAGTTACCGACAAACAGGGCCAAGTTTAAATGGCCCTGTTTTCTATTGGAATTGTTAAAGATTTAGAAATTTAAGGGAGGATAGGTTTAATTCCCGTAGGAGATAGAATATAATGTATTTGAAAATATGGAAGAGATACGAATGGAAGCGCACAAAGAAGCGGGAAAGATAAGAAAGGAATCGAGGAAAAGAAGTATATGACAAAAAGTAATGTACGGTGGATTGGATTTTTACTTATTTTGGTAGCCAGCTTTTTAAATGGGCTCATTCCTTCCGTAACACAGCGGGCATTGTTATCCGGCCTGGCAGTAGAAACCATTTTAACCTCAAGATATTTCTTGGGCTCCCTGTTGATTTGGGCCTATATTTTTATGAAAAAAAAGACGTTTCTGGTAGGGAGATCCAACATTTTGTACACGCTCTCCTTGGGGCTTTTGCTTTTTTTATGCACCACTACCTTGAACGAAAGTTACAAATATTTACCGGGAGCGGTGGCAGTCATTTTAGCCTTTTCCTACGTGGGGATTGTGGTATTCCTAGAGATTCTTATCGGACGGGAGAAAGCCCTTCCGAAAAGGGTGGTATGTTTGATTATGGCCCTGGTAGGGTTAATGTTTGTGGTGTGGCCGGCACAAGGAATTCCCCAGTTACGTTTATTGGGAATTCTTTTTGCTCTACTGGGCGCATTTTTTTATGCCATGCAAGCCTTGGGCATGGCCAGCAAAAGACTGAAAGATGTGGAACCGGAAGTAATTACAGGCTATATGAGTCTTTTCATATTCCTGGCAAATTTGCTTCGTTGCACCGTCTCCAAACAACCCTATTTTCCCACTGAGCTGATTCAGTGGTGGTACATTTTTATTCTGGGGGCAGGTGCCGCGTTTATTGCGCCGTTGTTTTACTGTATGTCCGTTAAAAAAATCGGGGCTAGTGATACTTCCCTAACCAATACGACGGAACCGGTTTTTGCATATATTGCAGGAATCATTATTATGGCAGACCGGATCTCTTGGAATGCAACTTTAGGGGGAATACTGGTAGTTAGCTCCGTGTTCTTGCTAAATCTGCCGAGAAGGCGAAAAAATGGAGCACCCCCGAGATGATTTCGCACCCGCTCGATTTCGCGCGTCTGCCGTCCGGCGTCAGCTTTTTCAGCTGACTTGGACCACTCGGGGCAGAA
>CALFUG010000187.1 GCA_937928455.1 uncultured Clostridia bacterium | reverse complement strand
CGAACCTGTTTCACTTCTTTGAACACCAGTACAATGTGAATCAGATTATGATTTGGATCTAATATCGGGTATAGGCTCACATTAAGCTGTCGCTTATTTTTTCTGGAATTCACAAAAACATCCTCGTCAGTAAAGTCTTTTCCCATAAATACTTGGGTTTTGATTTTATCCCAGTCCTCCACCAACTCCCACACTTTTTTTTGCATCATTTCATTAGAGGTGTAGCCAAACATATCCGCTACATTACGATTTACGCTTCTGATATTTCCGGCCATATCCGTGGTTAAAATCCCATAATCCATGGAATCCATAATGGCTTCCGTAAAGGAATTGGCAAAGGCGAGCTTTTGAGTATATTCTTGAATATCCAGCATGTTTTCAATGGCATTGGCCGCCGCTACCACCATCCCCAATGTATGAAGATTGACACTTTGGCTATACCCCGTTAAATCGATGGTGCCAATAATATTGCCTTCCGAATCTCGAATGGGAGATGCCGAACATGTCCAGCGATGGTATGCGACAATGAAATGCTCTTGCCCAGACACTTGCAGGGGTCGTTGTTCCTCCAAAGCAGTGCCCATGGCGTTGGTACCAATGCTTCTTTCGTCCATGAAAGCTCCCGGTTGCATTTTATAAGACAAGGCTTCGCTTAAAATTTCTTCGTCACCCAAAATGCTTAAAATACAACCTTCCTCATCTGTCAGTAGGGAGAAAAAATTAGAGCCTTGTACAAAATCGTACAATTGCTTCACATACGGCTCAGCCGTGTCAATCAGTGTTCTTTTGGCTTCCAGTCGTTCCTTCAATACTGTCCCTGTCAAAATCTTTTCACTGTAAACACGTTCTTTTTCCACCCCATATGCAAGACATCGCTGATGTGATTCTGTGATATACTCCCTCATTGCATATTCTCCCCATCTAGCAGACCGTTGCTTTTCCTTGCTTTTCTATCTTTTATTATATCATAAACTCTCATTTTCCCTTAACCAACTCGATGGCTTCCTTACCGGTCAAATGATGAATGTCGATAGCCAAAATCAATGCGCCACTACAGTTATCCATTTCATACTGCTTTGATTCCTCCGGCTGATCTCCCGAATATTTTTCTACCAAAGCACGAAAACCCTCTTTGGTTTCTTCCCCCTCTACCATTCGAACTTCTCCAAAAGCAATGGCACTTCGGAAATAGCTGGTATACTCGGCGCTGACGATGGTGTCCTGATTAACTACCGTAAAAGAAACCTTCGAATGTCTTCGGAAAGCATCCATCTTATGGCCGCTTTTGGCGCTATGAAAGTAGATTTTCTCTCGATGGTATACATAACTAATGGGTACGCCATAAGGATAATCCTCATCTCCAAGACAGGATAAAATTCCGTTGGTTCCTTGCTCCAAAATAGCAGTCGTATCCCCTTCCGACAAAAGCTGTTTCTTCCTTCTCATTTCTCGAAACATCGTAATCCCTTTCTATCGTATATATAAAGAACTCCTCTAATAACCTTCCACTTATTCTATCACAAGACAAACACCATCTGAACCAAAAACATATATAATAAGGTTCCACCGCCAATACTGATTAAGGCATTCTCTTTCCAATAATGAAGCAATACAATGAGAAGTATGGATAAGGCCTCTGGGATTCCATGAGGATACACAAAAGGATTCACCTCTTTTAAGCAGTAAATCACCAGCAGCCCCATAGCCGCATAAGGAAGCACTCTTCCCAAATAGGAGAGATATCTATTCTCTCCCTTGG
>CALFUG010000186.1 GCA_937928455.1 uncultured Clostridia bacterium | reverse complement strand
AGAAAATGAAGGGCGGAGCGGTAGGATATATCGGAGAGAAACCCAGAAAAGCGCAAGTGAAAAAACTGCAAGCCCAAATGGAACAGGATTTAGAAGGCCATGCAGTAGGGGGTTCCTCCGACGAAGTGGTCAATATTGGTTTTTTTCTTGATGCGGGAGATATTTCCGGTGAAATCGATGGAATCGGTCGGCGAAATGTTTTCCATACGTTGTGGAGCAGATTTCATTTCAGGGAAGAGGAGGAAGACCAGCTATTTACCGAACAGCGAAATGAACTGGAAAAGCTAATGGCTTTTGCCGAAGAAGGAAATCCCATTCGAATATGGGCCAGCAATGCTCCGTATTCGATTTGTGGACTCTTCTACGTATGTTTTTTGTTGAGGGATTCAAAATGCAATGTTAGTGTGGTGTCTTTGCCGGAGTACCGTCAGACATCTGATCATGAAATGATCCAATACACTCACTGGGGAGAGGTTCCCGCGGGAAAGTTTTACTCATTTCTGCCCGGGGAAAAAGAACTTACCCATTTGGAAAAGCAAGCAAGAGGGCATGATTGGGAGAAACTTATGCAGGAGAACTCTCCTCTCCGAGTACACCTGAATGGTAAATTGGTTTCCGCCAATGAGGACTTTTATGATTTCTTCATTAGCAAGAATCTTCCGGCAGGGGATTTCATGATGGCACGTTTTATCGGGAAACTACTGGGAGAATATCGTTTAGGGATTAGCGATAGCTGGTATGCGTATCGGCTGGAGCACATGATAGAAGAGAAGCGGCTGATGATGGTGGAAGACAAGGACCCAACTCACCCCTATGGAAAGATTTTAAGAAAAGTATAGTACGTTGAAAAAAAGAGGGAACCCCGGTGGAAAAGGAGGATTGTATGAAATTTTGTTTTAGCACATTGTTTGTAAAAGATATGGAGGAATCCATCTGGTTTTATCAAGAAATCATCGGACTTCCTGTAAGTCGAAGGTTTAACCCTTCTCCGGACATGGAGATTGTTTTCTTGGGAGAGAACGGGACGCAAATTGAGTTGATTCAAGACAAGGGGAAAGAAGTCATTGAAATAGGCCCGGACATTTCATGGGCATTTACAGTCGACTCCCTGGAAGCGGCATACCAATCCATGAAGGATAAAGGAATCACTATCCTATCTGATATCATTCAACCTTCCCCACACGTTAAGTTTTTCTACATTCAGGATCCCAACGGAATGAAAATTCAACTGGTGGAAAATTTATGAAAGAGAATCTGATTGCCCCTTGTGGGATGAACTGCAGTCTATGTAGTGCGTACCAATTCAGAGAGAAGGATATAAATAATAACGGGTTCCATAGAACCTATTGCCCGGGATGCATCCCCCGAGGAAAGCACTGTACGCACATGGGAGATCGCTGCCATCGATTGGGGCGGGGAGAAGTACGGTATTGTTTCCAGTGTGAAGAGTATCCATGCAAACGATTGAAATCGCTAGACCTGCGGTATCGGAAAAAGTATCACATGAGCATGATTGAGAACTTGAATCGAATCAGAGACTATGGAGAAGAAGCCTTCCTGATGGAGGAAGAGAAAAGATGGACATGTCCACAGTGTGGAAGTGTGATTTGTTGTCATAACGGGCTTTGCCTAAATTGCCAGTTGGATACACTGCTCCAAAACCGAAGATATCGTTGGAATGAAGAATAGAGGAAAAAAGGAGGGAGTGGATTCAT
>CALFUG010000185.1 GCA_937928455.1 uncultured Clostridia bacterium | reverse complement strand
ATACTTCCTTAAATGGCTCTGCCGGAGTGGTGGATGCCCATGGAGCCGAGGGATTTCTCCCTTCCTACAATTGGGAAAAGGGAAACATGGACGGTTATATGAATATTGCAGGAACCACCATTACGAAAACGGTATTAAAGAGAAGAGATACCTGTTACGCATGCGCCATACGGTGTAAGGGAGAGGTGGAAATCCCTGGAAGAGTGGATCCCGAATATGGCGGGCCGGAGTACGAAACTTTAGCCACGTTTGGATCCTATTGCGGCGTAGACGATCTGGCGGATGTTTGCGAAGCCAACATGATTTGTAACATGTATGGCATGGATACCATTTCCTGTGGAGCCACCATTGCCTGGGCCATGGATGCCTATGAAAAGGGACTGTTAACCAAAGAGCAGACCGATGGAATGGAATTCCACTTCGGGAAGGGTTCTTTGTTTAAAGAGATTCTGCCCAAAATTGCCAAAAGAGAACCGGGAATCGGTGCCCTGCTTTCTTTAGGCAGCTACGAGGCGGCCAAAACCTTGGGGCAGGAGGCCTTGGATTTAGTGGTAACTTGTAAGAAGCAGGAGTGGCCGGCGCATATGGTACAGATGAAACCCAACTTAGCGATCAACTATGCTGCCAATCCCTTTGGCGCGGACCATCAATCTTCGGAGCACGACCCGGCGTTGATGGCACCGGAGGATGATCAAAACTGGTTGTGGCCCAATATGCTGGAATCCTTCGAAAAGGTTTCTGCTTACGGAGTTCTGGATGATAACAAGGCCAAGTTTGCAGGTGCCACTCAAAAGTTCTATTCCATGATGGACAGCCTTTGCCTCTGTCAATTTGCCTGGGGCCCCTCCTGGCAATTGTATGGCCCGGATGAAATCCTGGACTACTGTAAATATGGAGCGGGTTGGGAGGCCACCCTGGAAGAGTTGCAGGAAGTAGGGGAGCGGCGTATTGTGATGATGCGGATGTTTAACGCTAAGATTGGATTTGACCGCAAGGATGACGCACTTCCCAAGAAGGCCTTTCTTCCCATAAGCTATGGTGAAGGGGAAGTGGCCCAAATTACACCGGAGGGGTATGAGAAGACTTTGACCGCATACTATGAAT
>CALFUG010000184.1 GCA_937928455.1 uncultured Clostridia bacterium | reverse complement strand
ATGAGGTTGTGTACCGACGGAGAAATCCAGGAGACCGGAACCATAGAATTGATGGTACAGCCCAAGGCATTGTCATTTTTAGTGCCGAAAATAGAAAGTGGACAGATATAATGAAAATTGGGAAGGACCTGGAAATCGAATATTTTATCGCGGAGTCCGCCGGAAATGTCACGTGCTTTGTACTGACTTTGGTCAATCAGGAGTTGTACCAACAGGTGGGCAAGATAATTATGGAAACCTTGGAACCCTCCGTGGAGCAGGTGGCTTATATTTTGGAAGATGGAATGGAAATGTCCGGACACGAATTTTGTGGAAATGCTTCTCGCAGCTATGGCCTGTGGATGGCTAGAAAAGAGGGTCAAAAAGGAGAAGGGGAAGTGATGGTGCGTGTTTCCGGCGCCAACCAACCACTGAAAGTGTTGGTGAACACAAAAACAGACTACACCCAAATTACCATGCCGCTTCCGATGAAATTGGAGAAAATGAATTGGGAGGATACGGGTTTCGAAGCACAAATCACCAAGGTAGAGTTGGAGGGAATCCATCATTATGTGTGCATAGGAGTTCCATATTCCGAGGAATTTATGTCATTGATTCTGGAAAAAGCCAAAGCGGATTCTATGGCACCTGCCCTGGGAGTTTTGTTCTTTGATCCGGCGGCTATGACCATGATTCCAGTGGTTCATGTTCGCGGGGTGGACACGGTGTATATAGAAGGAAGCTGTGGATCGGGGACTACGGCCGTGGCGGCCATGTTGGCGGAGGAAAAGGATGGAAAAGGCGGGGAGTGGTGCTATTGCATCGGCCAGCCGGCAGGAGAAATCGGAGTTACGGTGACCAAAAAAGAAGGGCGGGTTCATTGTATTGAAATTTGGGGGCCGGTAAAAATTCAGGGGAATAAAAAGGGGACCATTTACTTGTGAGAAGAAAGAGTCATTTCAAGATAAGAATACTGAGCCGAAGTTGTTGTTTTTTACTCCTTATGAGTTTATGGATGGGAGTGGGTTTTCAATGGAATGTCCTTGGGGATGTGGCAGCATCCGAAAATCCCATTACACAGGATGAAATTCAGGAAGGGTTGGATTTCTGCGCTCAGTACCCCATCCGTGTAAAATATGAAGAACAGCAAATGATGTTTTCGGAAGAGGATTGTCCCCCGTTTATTTTAAGAGACAGAACCCTAATTCCCATTCGCGCCGTCTTTGAACATATGGGGGCAACGGTGACATATCTGGAAGATACCCAAGAGGTGATTGTCAGCCAACCCCCTCAAGAAATACGTATGGTGATTGGGGGAGGAATCGCTTCTGTGGATGGTGTGGATGTGGCATTGGATACACCACCACTCATCATTGACCACAATAATGACGGATTCGGAAGCACCATGGTGCCTTTGCGATTTTTGTCGGAGGAGCTAGGGTATCAGGTGTTGTGGAATGATAAAGAAAGAATGGCACATATTCATGAAAGGGTGGATATTCCCCTTCTGCTTGGGTTTGGCCAATCGAAAAATATCCTGTTGGATCCGGGCCATGGTGGCCGGGACCCAGGGGCCATCGGAACATCACCACAAGGAGAAGAGATTTATGAAAGTCATCTGAACTTACAGATTGCTTCCCGGTTGAAGGAACTTTTGATCCAGGCCGGAGCCAATGTGGGGATGACAAGAGAGACAGATAAATACCTGGACAAGTATGAACGAGTTGCCATTGCCAACGAAGGGGAAATCGATATTTTCTTGTCGATTCACAATAATTCTTCTGATTCCTCTTGGATTCATGGCACCACCACTTATTACTATGATAAGATGACGGCCCAGGGGGAAAGCTTGGAAGAGCTGTATGGAATCCAAAGTGGAGAGATGGCTGAATTTGTGCAACAGTATTTGTCCCAGATTTTAGGCACGAAAGACAATGGAGCCGTTTCTTATCCCCAGCTAGCGGTACTGAATAAGACCAGTATGCCAGCCATTGTGGTGGAAGGGGCCTATCTGTCCAATGTGGCGGATTTTCAACTTATTTCTCAAGAGGAATATGTGGAGAACTATGCCTATGGAGTGGCCCTGGGAATCATCAATTACTTAAATCAACAACAAATGCGCTAAGGGGGAAAACATGGAGTTGCTTATATTATATTTGAGCATGGCATTGATGGGATATTTTGTGGGAAGCCGTCTAAGAAAAACCAAGGGTCCTTGGGCTATTTTTTCCAAAGCAGCTACGGTGTCTGTTTTTATTCTGGTTTTTGTAATGGGAAGTAGAATCGGTGGAGACCCAAGGGTACTGGAGAGCTTGGGTTCTATTGGGCTACATGCGCTGATTATCACCATGGCATGCTTTATTGGTTCAGTAGCTATGGTGTTCCTAGCCAGAAAATGGATGGGCATTGACAATAGGGGGTATAAATCGTGACCAAAGGCATATTGATTTCTGTCGTTTTGGGAGTACTGGCAGGAGGGTGGATTCTCCCGGAGGCTTTTTTAGAGGCTTCCGGAAATCTTCTTATTGTAGGATTATGCCTACTTCTTTTCTTCGTGGGAGTGGATTTGGGTCGGGAAGGTACTGTTGTTGCCAGTTTTAAAAAGGTGGGGCCCCGGGTGTTGGTGTTTCCTTTCGCCATCGTCATGGGCACCCTACTATCTGCATTTATCGTTTCCTTCTTTTTACCCATTACGGCAAGAGAAAGCATGGCGGTAAGTGCCGGCTTTGGATGGTATACTTTGGCGCCGATTATACTAGCGGAGTATAGCACCGAAATATCGGCTCTGTCCTTCATGTACAATGTGATGAGAGAACTATTGGGG
>CALFUG010000183.1 GCA_937928455.1 uncultured Clostridia bacterium | reverse complement strand
AACAGATTTTCTTCTTTCCATTTGGCCGCCTGGTCCAATTGTACTTGTGCAATGGGCTTTTCAGTCAGATGTTGAAACATTCTATTCTTTTCCTTTCAAATTAAAATCCCTAACGCGACTGCGCTAGGGACGATTTTCACCGCGGTACCACCCTAGTTGTCCGATTTATACCGGACCCCTTCATTCGCAACGAGACTCCGGAGTGATATTCGGTCCTTGTTTCACCACCTGTCTCTCACCGTGTGACAGGCTCTCTGTAAGGGTGTTAGGCAAGGCCTACTGGGTTCCGTCATAGTCCCATATTTTGTTTGCTAGTAATATGGAAAGCAACATATTAATTCTAAGGGAAACAGGGTCTACTGTCAAGGGAAAACTAGGAGAGATTTTGGGGTAAAGTGGCGTAATTTGGTACAAATCAACGAAAATATAAAAATAATGGTTAAATATTTGTTAAATACTACAAAATGTGGGTTGTAATCCGGCTTTTAAAGTGATACTATATTTTTGTTTGCAAAATAGGATGCAAAAAAGAAACAGAATCTGGCGACGAGCCAAGAAAGGAGGCCTGTAAATGGCTAAGGAAAAAGTCGTATTAGCCTATTCGGGAGGGCTGGATACGTCCATTATTATCCCGTGGTTGAAGGAAAACTATAATTATGATGTCATCGCTGTATGCTGTGATGCCGGACAAAAGGAGGATTTTTCAGCTATCAGACAGAAGGCCCTTGACACGGGTGCGTCAAAGGCCTATGTTCTAGATATAAAGGAACCCTTCATTACAGATTTCATCTGGCCCACACTAAAGGCCGGAGCCATCTACGAAGACGACTATCTTCTGGGGACCTCTATGGCTCGACCGCTGATGGCACAAAAGCTGGTGGAGGTAGCCGAGGAGGAAGGCGCCTTTGTCATCGCTCATGGTTGCACGGGAAAAGGAAATGACCAGGTTCGATTTGAAACCACAGTGAAGGCCTTGAATCCGGCCATCAAGATTATTGCGCCGTGGCGTATCTGGGAACTGACCTCTAGAGAGGAATGCATTGCCTACGCCAAGGCCCACCATGTTCAAATTCAACAGACAGAAGAAAATATATATAGTCGAGATGAAAATATCTGGCACATGAGTCATGAGGGTGGGAATTTGGAGAACCCTTGGAATCAACATAAAGACAACATTCATGTGCTCAGTGTACCTCCGGAAAAAGCACCAGATGAGCCGGAATACGTTGAAATCCATTTTGAAAATGGAATTCCGACCCAGGTGAATGGGAAAGAGTTGGGCCCAGTAGATCTCTTGCTGGAGCTAAACGCTCTCGGAAGTGCTCATGGAGTGGGAACCGTGGATATTGTGGAAAATCGATTGGTGGGTATGAAATCCAGAGGAGTGTACGAAACTCCGGGAGGAACTATTTTATTCCATGCTCATAAATCATTGGAAAAGCTTATATTAGACAGAGACACCATGCAGTACAAGAATATTGTGGCACAGAAATGGGCGCAATTGGTATATGACGGGTTGTGGTTTACTCCATTGCGAGAAGCCATTCAAGCTTTTGTAGACAAGACCCAGGAGCTAGTGGATGGCGATGTTCGTATGAAGTTGTACAAGGGCACCGCTGCAGCAGTAGCTACCCGCTCACCTCATTCACTATACAGCGAAGAGTTTGCCACCTTTAGCAAGGATGAGGTATATAAACAGAGCGACGCAGAAGGCTTCATCAACTTGTTTAGTTTGCCCCTAAAGATTCGAGCCATACAGAAGCAGGTCAGTGAAGGAGGAGCAGAAGAACATGAAACTCTGGAAAGGAAGGTTCTCAAAGGAGGCGACTTCATCTGCTGATGAATTCAATGCTTCCATCTTAGTGGACCAACGAATGGTAAAGCAAGATATTCGTGGCAGTATTGCCCATGTGGAGATGTTGGGCAGACAAGGAATTATCCCGGCTGCGGATGCCCATGCAATCCGGGAGGGACTGGAAGGAATACTTGCCGACGTAGAAAAGGGAAAGCTAAGTTTTTCAAAGGAATACGAAGATATTCACATGGCGGTGGAAACCATCCTTACGGAAAGGATTGGGGATACCGGTAAAAAATTGCACACCGCACGAAGCCGAAACGATCA
>CALFUG010000182.1 GCA_937928455.1 uncultured Clostridia bacterium | reverse complement strand
CCGGATTTCTTCAAAAGATATGCCATGCCGGTGATGGCATTTAATGGCGTTCTGATTTCATGGGACATTCTGGCCATAAAGCTGGACTTAAATTCATTGGCCTCATCGGCTTCCCGCTTGGCAATTTCCAAATCCTTTTGGATCTTTTCTCTCATCTTCACTTCTTTTCGCAATCGTTGAATCCAAAAGAAGGACACACCCAACACAATGGCGCCCAGTGCTCCAATCAAAAAAATGATCTCTAAAAGAGGACCGTAATCCGTTGTCTCCTGAACCAATTCAATCCAACGATTGTTAATTGCAATTTTCTCTTCCTGGGTAATGGTATCTAATGCTTTATTGAATATGCTAATGAGCTCCGGTCAATCTTGTCGCACCGCCATATAGATTGCCTGCTCTTTCTCCGCTTCGAATGCAATGAACTTTAAATTGGTCAAGCCGGTAGAACGAATCAAATAATTGCTAGTGGCTAAATTTCCTACGTACGCTCTTTCCGTTCCATTGGCCACCGCGGTGAGGGCCAGTTCCACGGAATCATACAGGCTAAGATTGATTCCCTTATGTGCAATTAAATAGCTATGGTGGGAGCTGTTTCGCTGGACAGCAACTGTTAGACCCTCCAAGTCTTCAATGCCAAATATATCTGCTTCCGTGTCACGAGTCACGATGACTCGTTTAAAATGATAATAAGGTTCGGTAAAAAGAAAATACTGCTGCCGCTCCTCCGTCATGGAAATGGCCGGAACCATATCAATATCTCCATTCACGGCCTTATCAAAGGCTTCCGGCCAAGTCAAACCCTTCTCTATTTCAAACTGCAAACCGGTTTTTTCTGATATAATGGCTAAATAATCCGCGGCGATCCCTTTGTATTCTCCATCGCTATCGATAAATTCAAAAGGAACAAATTCAGGATCCACCCCCACCCGAATCACCGGGTGTTCTTCCATGAAAAGTAGCTCCTCCTCTGTCCAGGATATGGATTCCTCTGCCCCGGAAGAATAAGAGAACATTCCGGCACACAATATGATGATCGCCAATAAAAAAACAACCGGCTTTCTCATTCCATCATCTCCCTTGTCAGTCTCAAAAAATGTCCTACCAAGTTGAATCATCTAGTATCGCCCAGTTGTGATAATCGCTGTAATTGTAACCTTTATGATAATTATAATGCTTTTTCCATATACATGATAGTGGAAATTGACAGAAAATTAAAAAAAGAATGCCGGCTTACTTTCAGCCGGCATGGTCATACATTAAACTGAACTGCTCTTGGTTTTCCGAAAACACCTCTACCAATAATGGATCAAAATGGCTGGCTTTTCCCGCCAAGATAATTTCCATGCTTTTTTCATGGGTATATGCCTCCTTATA
>CALFUG010000181.1 GCA_937928455.1 uncultured Clostridia bacterium | reverse complement strand
GCTCTACGGTGGAAAGCTGGGGACGATGAATCACCCGGGCCGACAATTCCTCAATATATTCGTATCGCATATCCGCCACCGCCGCTTCCCGGTCCGTGTTCATGTGGAATTCCATATCATCCACGATGTGGTGAATAATATCCAAATCCGCTTCACTAAGCTTCAATGCCTCTTGAATCTGCGAATCCCCCTCTACCAGTCGTGTGGCAGAAAACCGCAAGGGTAATCCAGCAGCACAGGCATGAGATTCCACCATATGGATGACGGCATGAATGGCATTGTGAACATGGCCAGAGCAAAAATCTAGCTTCCGGGGAATGGTTTTATTCCTAGCCGCCTCCAAGGCATAATGAACCAAATCATGAATCCCCTGGTTCTTACTGGCAGATATGGGAATGACAGGAATGGTCAGTTCTTCTTCCAGTTGCCGTAAATCAATATCAATTTGATTGTGTTCCACCTCATCCATCATGTTAAGAGCCAAAACCATAGGAACTTCCAACTCCATTAGCTGCAGAGTCAGGTACAGACTTCTCTCAATACTGGTGGCATCCACCACGTTGACAATCACATCCGGAATCCCGGACAACAAAATCTCCCGAGTGGAAATATCATCGGCAGAATAAGCCGACAAGGAATACAAACCGGGAAGCTCTATCACATTGGTATAGTCATGTCCTTTCACGGTGCCTTCCTTGGCATCCACCGGGCTTTTATGAAGGATTCCTCCTGTTAATTGATTAAACAAGGTGGTAAGTCCCACATTGGGGTTCCCGACTAGCACCATGTTGACCGAATCCTTTTTCCTGCTACTCTTTCCCATTCACATCCTCCCGGTTCTCCCAACAAGCCTCTTCCGAATCGGTAGCCGAGCTGGTTGTCGGATTCATCCCACAACCCCCTTGCGAGTCTCGACGGCAACCTTTTCCACCCTCGCGATAACGATTTCGATGATGAGCCTCCATCTGACAAGCCTTATCGGTTCCCGGGCAACGATGTTTCATTCCAAAATAGCAATTTCCGCATCCACTGCATTCGAAGAACATTACCTCGATGGCTTTGGCCTCACTTCTTCGCAAGGTTAACTCATATCCTCTCAAATATATTTCAATGGGGTCTCCCAATGGCGCCACCTTTCGCACCATTACCGGTGTATAAGGTGTTAAGCCCAAGTCCAACAAACGACGACGCAATGCGCCCTCGCCCCCCACACTCTTAATTACCGCTCTTTTCCCTACCTGAAGTTCATCTAGGGTCATTAATCTCTTTCCACCTGCCATATTTTCCTCCATAACAAAGAGTTAGC
>CALFUG010000180.1 GCA_937928455.1 uncultured Clostridia bacterium | reverse complement strand
GGACACCTGGCCTCTGCAAATACCCTGACACTGGTGAATGTGGTAGTTCAAACAAGGACGATAAGTCTTCTCCTCCAGCTGAAATTGAGTAGAGCAACGCTTTAACCCATATATCCCGTTCAGCAGATCCACCATCTGAGTCACCGCCCCCGCATTGGCATAGGGGCCAAAATAGCGACTTCCATCCTTCCGCACCAACCGGGTTTTTATCAGGCGCGGGTAGGCATCTTTCAACGTCATTTTAATATATGGATACGTCTTATCATCCCGCAGCATCACATTATACTTGGGCATATATTTCTTGATAAGATTACACTCTAATATCAACGCTTCCATTTCCGTCTGGGTTTGTATAATCTCAAATTCCGCGATTTTGGCTACCATGGCCCGCACCTTGGCATCCATATTTCTCGGAGAGCCAAAATACTGTCTCACCCGATTTCGAAGAGACGAAGCTTTCCCCACGTAAATGACTCGACCCTTTTTGTCCTTATGGATATAAACTCCCGGAGAGTCCGGGAGTTTTTTTAAATTCTCTTTAATGTCAAACATCAGAACCGCCAATTTCTGTTTTCTTTATCTCGTTCTTCCGCCAATCTTCTCGCCGCAATTTCTCTGGCCTTTTCCTGTAATAATCTTTGTTTTTTTCGTTTCACGTTCATTCGGACAAGTAGCAATGCAACAGCCCCCACCACCAGCAATGCTATCAAGCCTATCCCGATTTTAATCAAAGGTTTTCCCACCGAGTCGGGGATGCCAATGGCGGTTAAGAAAGTACCCTCCGGCACATCCTCCAGAAGCACCGCATTTACCGTTTTCGACACACGGTCTCCCTCCAACACCTGAATCTGACCCACAACAGCTCCTGCAGACAAAGGCGCCACCAGCCCTTCATCCAGATGAACTTGTGTGGACACCACGGAATCCGCCGCGTCATTGGGCAGAAGAAGTATACTATCCTCCTCCCCGGCCACTTCCGGCTTTAGCTGGCTTCCTCCCTTGACACGTACCGTTCCTACCGGTTCTCCCTTTTGAACCGCTTTCAAGTTTCGATAGTTATCAAAACTCCAGTCCAGCAGTTGAATGGAGTCGGAAAAACGCTCCAGTTCTCCACTATTTAATACCACACTTAGAAACTCCGTTTCTTCGCGAGCCGCCGCCGCCACCAGACAATTCCCCGCAGCCAAAGTGAATCCCGTTTTCACACCAATGCAGTCTTCATATCGAACCGGTCTTTGAATCCCGCCTATGGTCACCATGGTTTCTACATCTGCCAATAGCAGATTGGTGGTGAAGATTTCCCGTTCTCCTGACAGAAAGTTGGCGGTAATCGTATACTTATCCGTTTTCACCATTTCTCGAAACACTTCGTTTTCCATGGCCGCCCTTGCAATCAGGGCCAAATCGTAAGCCGTTGATACATGGCCTTCTTCCGTAAGCCCATGGGGGTTTTGAAAGGTGGTGTGCATCGCCCCCAACTCCTGTGCTCGTTGGTTCATCATCTCTGCAAACTTTGGCACAGAACCTGCCACCTGCTTAGCCAGGGCTACTGCGGCATCATTGGCGGAATATAGAAGCATGCCGTACATCAAATCCTCCACCGAAATAATTTCCCCATCCTTGAAAGCCAAGGTGTTTCCACCAGTGTTCACCACTTCACTATCGATAATCACCTGGGTATCCAAAGGAAGATTTTCCAATACCAGTAAAGCGGTCATCATTTTGGTGGTGCTGGCAGGAGGTCTCACTCCATGCATATCCTTATCATAAATCACCGTTCCAGTCGCCAAATCCATAACACAAGCCGTAGACCCCATGATGGCGGGAGGCTCCGTCACTCCGTAGGCGGGATGAAAAAAACTGCCTGTCCAAAGGCTTCCTATTAGGATGCTGATTAAAATCGGGTATATTCGCCTTTTTTTCAAGAAAATTTTTCCTCCTCTGCTTCACCATCTATGGGCTTCCTCTCAGGAATTCCCACTATATTCTTACAACTTTATGGAATGACTCTTTTCTGAGAACTACCCTTGAAAGAAATAATCCGCTAACTGATGCCCGCTATGGAAGACCATTCCCTTCGCCCCCGACACCTCATTGAATCCATTCTCTGGCTGTGGTTCCTTTTTTTTCGTAGAATCAAACAATGCAAAAGGTACCGGTTCGGAGGAATGAGTTCGAATGCGAAGGGGTGTCTTATGATCCGGCAACACCAAAATTCGATAGGGTTCTTCTTGACTTTCCAGGTACTCCCAAATCGGCTTCAATACCCTTTGGTCGATATCCTCCAAACACTGAATTTTTCCATCCAGATCCCCTTGATGAGAACACTCGTCCGGGCCCTCCACATGAAGATATATAAAATCATCCCCTGCCCGAAACCCTTCGATAGCCGCCTTGGCTTTCCCTTCATAATTGGTATGTAATGTCCCGGTAGCTCCCTCTACTTCAATAGAACGGAGTCCGGCGCAAAGGGCAATCCCTTTAATCAAATCCACGGCGGAGATAGCGGAACCGGTAATTCCGTATTTTTCTTGAAAGGACGATAAGGCCGGCTTTTTACCCTGGCCCCAGATCCATAAAGAATTGGCCGGATTCAGTCCCTTCGCCCGCCTTGCTTCATTCACCGGGTGATGGTTGAGAATGTCATAGCTTTTTCGCATCATATCATCGATCATCTCACTCCCCGGGCCTTTGGGAAGATAATCGCC
>CALFUG010000179.1 GCA_937928455.1 uncultured Clostridia bacterium | reverse complement strand
ACCTTTGACATATCATCCGCCCAGGAGGCGGTTGTTAGATTACATCAACTGGCACGCAAGAAGCTGCCGGAATAACCACAAAGGAGGAAAGAACTTGGCTATTATTGGAATTATATTCGCATTATATCTGGGACTCATGGTACTAATCGGCTTGAAGTATTACAGCAAGACATCTAACATTTCGGACTACATCTTGGGGGGCCGAAAGCTGAACAGCTGGGTGGCTGCCATGTCGGCCCAGGCTTCAGACATGTCAGGGTGGCTCTTACTGGGCCTTCCCGGTACCGCCTACATACTATACACCGGCACGTCGGAAGCCATATGGACTGCCATCGGACTTTGGATCGGAACCTACTTAAACTGGCTGTTTGTGGCAAAGCGACTTCGAAGCTACACCCAGGTAGCCAGCGACGCCCTCACCTTGCCGGACTTTTTTGAGAAAAGATTCCGAGACGGAAAACACATTCTTCGTTCCATTTCGGCCATCTACATCGTCATCTTTTTCCTGGTCTATACCAGCAGCCAATTTGCAGCAGGCGGAAAACTCTTTTCTACCATTTTTGGTATGAACTATGTGGTGGGTATGATTATCGGTGCCGTTATCATTTTGGCCTATACTGCTTTAGGTGGATTTACGGCGGTGTGTTGGACGGACACCATTCAGGGAACCATCATGTTCTTTGCTTTAATCATCGTCCCCATCGTGGCGGTAGTCAATATGGATGGTTGGGATCAGGTTCAGGTAAGGCTGGCGGATTTGACACCGGAGTCTCTGGGATTTTTCCCGGAAGCCGATGGAAAAATTAACACTTTGCTGTTGGCTTCCTGTTTGGGATGGGGGTTAGGCTACTTCGGACAGCCTCATATCTTAGCCCGATTTATGGGGATTGAATCCCCGGAAGCCATTGGAAAATCAAGGGTCATCGCCATGGTATGGGTTACCGTAACCTTGGGTTGTGCCATCCTAGTGGGCATCATCGGGAAAGCCATGATGCCGGATTTGGCAGATCCGGAAACCGTGTTCATGAATATGCTGACCGCCATGTTCCACCCGGTCATTGCGGGATTGTTGATGACCGCCATCCTAGCGGCTATCATGAGTACGGCTTCATCTCAATTGTTAGTATCGGCTTCTTCCGTATCTAAGGATTTGTTTGCCACTCTGTTGAAGATTGACGACAAGGACCCCAGACTGGTTTGGGCTTCCCGATTGACAGTTGCTGCCATTGCGGTGGTGGCTATGATCATTGCGCTGAATCCCGCCAGCTCCGTATTTGGTCTGGTAGCCTCTGCCTGGGGTGGCTTCGGTGCTGCTTTTGGACCCATCATTCTATTCTCCCTGTTCTGGAGACGGATGACACGTCCGGGAGCCATCGCGGGAATGCTGGCCGGAGGGCTGACAGATATTTTCTGGTTCTCCAACTCCGGCGGTATCTTCGATATTTATGAAATCATCCCCGGGTTCCTGGCGGGTTCTCTGGTAATCGTTGTGGTGAGTCTTCTGACCAAACCGGACCCGGAAATGGTGGAAGAGTTTGATCGGGTGAAAACCACAAAGTTCTAATATTTACAAAATCACTTGGGGCAGGATGAAAAATCCTGCCCTTTGTACAAGATAGATTACAAGACAAGGAGACAGTGATGAAACAAGAAGGTTTGTTGGAATTTCTGAAAATTCATGGAGCGAAAAATCCAATATCTTTTCATATGCCGGGCCACAAGGGAGAGCAATTGTACCGCTCATTGGGGTACGGAGATTTTTTAGACCATGCCATGAACTATGACATCACGGAAATCCCGGGAGCCGATAATCTGTTTCAGGCAGAGGGTGTTATTCGCCAGGTAATGAAGAGATACCAGGCACTATATCAAGTTCGGGACTCTTACCTTTTGGTGAATGGAACCAGTGGGGGTCTCATCGCATCTATTTTGGCATCCGTTCCTTCCGGCGGGAAGGTGATGATTGCCCGAAATTCTCACAAGTCGATATTTAATGCGTTGCTACTGGGCAACCTGGAACCGGTTTTTGTTTATCCCGCCATGGTGCCGGAGTATGGTATTGCCGGTCCCGTGACGGCCAAGGATGTACAAAAAAAGTTAAAGGAGCATCCGGATGTGTCTGCAGTAGTATTACCCAGTCCCAATTACTATGGGATTTGCTCCGACATAAAGGCGATTTCCAAGGTAGTACACGAACTGGGGAAGGTGTTGATTGTAGACCAGGCCCATGGGGCCCATTTGAAGTTTTTCCATCGATTTGCACCGGGCACCGCCTTTGAGGGAGGGGCCATGCCTCTTGCGGCAGAGGACCAGGGGGCGGATTTGGTGGTGAATAGCATACATAAGACCTTGGCTTCACTGACCCAAAGTGCGGTATTAAACCGGGTATCCGATAGAGTGGATTCGGATATTTTGGAGGATAAGCTACAGATGATTCAAAGTACCAGTCCTTCCTATCTTCTGTTGGCATCCCTGGATATTAATGCAGACATTCTGGAAAAGCACGGTGCCATGCTGATGAAGGGATGGGGCGACAACCTTGCCAGCTTTTATCAGTGGGCGAAAACCATGCCCCAGCTTCATGTGATTCCTCCCAAGGGCCAATTGGATTTTACCAAGTTGAATTTGGATTACCACCAGAGGGGTTATACCGGAGCTTCCTTAGAAGGGGCATTGAATGACCATAACATATTTCCGGAGCTGGCTTCGGGAAATCTATTGATGTTGATGACCGGCATTGGGAATACACCCAAGGACTTTTATGAATTGGCAGGAGTATTGAAAATGCTGCCCACGAGACCGGCGGAATCTTCCGGAAAGGGGAACATCATTCCTACATGGGATGCGCCGATGCAAAAAAATGTGCCGGTTCGCCGAATCAAGATCCCTTTGGTGGAAGGCGCTGGTCGGGTGTGTGCAACCTCAATTATTCCCTACCCGCCGGGGATTCCCTTGTTCTGTCCGGGAGAAGTGATTCCCCAGGAAGCCATTTCCTATCTGCTGGATTTGCGTCGCAGGGGGGAGAAGGTCATCGGGTTGACGGACAAAGAGGAAATTTTTGTGGGAGAGGAAACATGAAAATAGATTCCGGATTGCAAGACCATGTGGACTTCGTATTACAGGAAGTATTGGGAGAAGCGGCGGCTCTTTCCATTCCCGTGTCTAAGAACATCTCCCCCAGAGTGGAAATCAGCACCCGAGCCCGGACCCGTTGGGGATGTTGCAAAAGGGAGGGGAAGAAAGGGGCCAATGCGAAATACTCCATACAAGTAGCCTTGGCGGTGGCCCATGGTCCTGAAAAGAACTTGCGTCAAGTATTGGCTCATGAGATTCTCCACACCATTCCGGGAGGGGAAGGCCATAAGGGGAACTGGAAAGCATATGCCCAGTTGATGAACGACCGGTTTGGATATGAGATTACAAGAACCAGTTCACCCCAGACCATGGGCATCTCTTTGCCGGAAAAAACTCCGAGATTTCTGATTTCCTGCTTGCAATGTGGGAGGAGCCAGCCCCGGTTTCGGGCAACTTCCGTGACGAAAAACCCCAAAGGATACCGTTGTGCCTGTGGAGGTAAACTGGAGGTAACGGACTTGTCAAAGGTACGGGATTGTGATACAGTAAGGACGAAATAGTAGCATAGAATCATGATTGGTGTGCGACGAATAGAAGCGCAATGACTTAATAGGGAATGGGGTGAAAATCCTCAGCAGTCCTGCTGCCGTGAAAGCCGGAAGACCTGCCAGTGATGTTGGCGTTATGTCTTACAGGCTATAGGACATAGGGCGATATTATTTTTGAGAATCCGCATTTCGGAGAATATAGCCGAAGTGCTTTTTTATTGGAAGCCATAGGAAAACCCGGAAGGAAGTGGAGCCGAATGATGAAGCGGGGAGAAATCATGAAGAAAAATGCAAATATCGATAAAAAGTATGGCATGACCAGAACCTTCGCCGGCACTGGGAAAAACCTGGTCCGCTTTTGTTTCCTGGGGGTTCTGTCGGCCATGATTTGCTGGGTCCCTGTGAATGATAGCAACCCGGCCTGGGGGGCCGTTGACTCTCCGGCTGTTGAGATATCGGAGGTGAGTCTGCAGGGTATGATGGAAGAAACGGGACAATATCTGATGAAAGCCGTCAAGGAACCCACCCTATCTTCCGTAGGGGGGGAGTGGACTATGCTGGGGCTATCCCGTGGTCCGTTATCCATGCCGGAAGGATACGCCGAGGAATATGTGGCCCGAATTCATCAGTTGATGAAAGACCAGGATGGCGTGTTAACACGGACCAAATATACGGAATATTCTCGGCTGGTGTTGGCTTTCACTGCGTTGGGGAAAGATATCACCCAAGTAGGGGGATATAGCTTG
>CALFUG010000178.1 GCA_937928455.1 uncultured Clostridia bacterium | reverse complement strand
CTTTATGGATACCAAGATAATTTCGATCCGGAGTCGTCCCATGTACTAGCGGCTTTGATTCGAAAGCTCCATGAAGGGAAAAGAAAAGAAGCGCCCCAAGTGGAAATTTGGGGCAGTGGGAACCAACGACGGGAATTGATGTTTGTGGATGATTTGGCGGATGCCGTTATCTACGTAATGAACTATTACAGAGACCCTGAATTTATCAATGTAGGTGTGAGCAAAGACTGGAGCATTAAAGAGATAGCGGAAACCGTGAAAGTTATCGTGGGGTATTCGGGAGAACTTTTCTATAATAGGGAAAAACCGGATGGGATGGCCAGGAAGCTTCTTGACTCTAGTAAAATCAACCAATTGGGTTGGCAGCCACAGACATCTTTAGAAGAAGGCATTCGAAAAACCTATCAATGGTACCTAGAAAATATCGAAGGAGAAGAAAGGTGACAGAAAGAAAAGGATATCCCTTAGCCTTGGACTCTTGGGGAGAAGAAGAAAAAAGAGCCATTATGGAGGTAATAGACTCCAATTGTTTTACCATAGGGGCCAAGGTGAAAGAATTTGAAGAAACCTTTGCCAGATACTTTGGATCAGGGTATGGGGTGATGGTTAACTCCGGCTCTTCGGCGAATCTACTGGCATTTTTAGCTCTTCTGCTATCCAAAGAATATGATCTGAAGCCGGGAGATGAGGTCCTTGTACCGGCTGTGTCCTGGGCTACTACCTACAGCGTTCTTCATCAAAACGGTTTAAAAATCCGGTTTGTAGATATCGATTTAGACAGCCTCAATGTGGATGTGAACCAACTGGAAGCTGCCATAACTCCAAAGACGAAAGCCATATTTGCAGTCAATCTTTTAGGTAACCCCAACGATTTTTCGGCTATTCAAGATATATGTAGGAGGCATTCACTCCTATTAATTGAGGATAACTGTGAAGCCATGGGTGCAAAATATGGGGGGAAATATACCGGAACATTTGGAACCCTAGGCACGTTCAGCACCTACTTTTCACACCATATGTCTACCATGGAAGGCGGAATGATTCTAACGGATAACCCTTCGTTATATCAGATTCTTCTATCCATAAGGTCTCATGGATGGACTCGCCCTTTTATGGATCATTCGGTGTATGAAAAGAAATCCGACGATTTCTATGAGATGTTTCACTTCGTATATCCTGGATACAACCTGAGGCCGATTGAAATGGAAGCTGCGGTGGGACTAGCGCAGCTCAAGAAACTCCCCGGATTTATTGAAGCCAGAAGAAAGAACGGAGAATCCTATCTCGAAATATTTAGAAATAGCAACAAGGTTATCATCCAAAAGCCACTGGGAGAAAGTTCCTATTTTGGGTTTCCGTTTATATTAAAAGAAGCAGGAAAAAGAAAAGAAGCCCTTGCAAGACTAAAAGACGAGGGGATTGAGTATCGTCCGATTGTTTCAGGGAACTTCACCCGCAACCCGGTAGTAGACTATTACGATTATTCGGTTTTCGGAACTCTTGCTAATGCGGATTTTTTACATGAAAACGGGTTCTTTGTTGGGAATCATCATTTTGATTGCAAGAGGAATCTTGATAGAATTGCCTCATTATTGGATGATTAAAGGTTTGATATAGAATACTGTGATAACAAGAAGTTTCGGCTCGAAGGATTGGCTAGTAAAATACGGTTGCTCAAGGAAGTTCTAAGCATTTTGTTTGAAGTCAGGAAAGGAATCTATGGAAAAGACAATCGGAATATGTATTCCCACATATAATAGATCCAACTTTCTGGAAAAAT
>CALFUG010000177.1 GCA_937928455.1 uncultured Clostridia bacterium | reverse complement strand
GGTTAGCCTGTTAAGGGAAAAGCCTTGACAGCTAGGGCCAATTATGATAGATTGTCCTAGTGTCAAGGTTTTTTACATGACAGAGGAGAGAATATGGACCCCATTGCGAAAGAGAGCCTGTTGTATGATCTTTATGGTGAATTGTTGACCTCTCGCCAAAAGGAGGTTGTTCGGCTATATCATGAGGAAAACTTGTCTTTGTCGGAGATTGCTCAGGAGTTTGGAATCAGCCGACAAGGCGTTCATGATGCGCTAAAAAGCGGGGAAAATGCATTGGCTCAGTATGAAGAGAAGCTGGGATTATTGCAAAAAATAGAGAAACAGCAGGCAGGAATCCTTGGATTGCAGCGTGCGGTGAATGTCTTGAAGGATATAGAGATACAAGATGTGAGGATTTCGGAAGCCCTTTCTCAGATGGAAAGGGCCATGAAAGAATTGGATCAGTAAGGAGGACGGGAATGGCATTTGAAGGGTTATCCGACAAATTACAAGGTGTTTTCAAAAAGCTCAAAGGAAAAGGCGTTCTTACTGAAACAGACATCAATGAAGCCATGAGAGAAGTGAAGCTGGCCTTATTGGAGGCGGATGTTCACTTTAAAGTGGTGAAAGATTTTGTGGCTGCAGTAAAAGAAAAGGCCATGGGAAAAGAGGTGTTGGAAAGTCTTACACCCGGGCAGCAGGTGGTTAAAATTGTTCACGACCAGCTCACAGAATTAATGGGAGGGTCCGGCAGTAAGCTGACCTATTCTCCCAGAGGATTTACCACCTATCTGATGGTGGGGTTGCAAGGAACGGGGAAAACAACCACTTGTGGAAAGCTGGCAGCCTATTTGAAGAAAGAAGGCAAAAAGCCCATGTTGGCGGCTTGCGATATATATCGACCTGCGGCCATTGACCAATTGGAGGTGGTGGCAGCCCAAGCGGGAGTGCCCGTATTTACCAAACGGGGAGAAACGGATCCGGTGGTCATCGCCAAAGAGGCCGTGGCAGAAGGGGAAAAGAAGGGCTACAATGTTTTGATCGTCGACACGGCGGGGCGACTGCAAATCGATGGGGAATTGATGGATGAATTAGTGAGAATCCGTCAGGCGGTCAAGCCACAAGAGGTAATACTGGTGGTGGATGCTTTGACCGGACAAGATGCCGTGAATGCGGCAGAAGGATTTCATCAACAACTGGGTATTGACGGCATTATCATGACCAAGATGGATGGAGATTCCCGGGGAGGCGCCGCGCTTTCTACGAAAAAAGTAACGGGCCGTCCCATTAAGTTCATCGGAACCAGCGAAAAACTAGATGGTTTGGAGCCCTTTCACCCGGAACGAATGGCCGGTCGAATTCTTGGGATGGGAGACATGATGAGTCTCATCGAAAAGGCCCAAGAAAACTATGATGATCAAAAAGCCCGCGACCTGGAAAAAAAGATGCGGAAGAACGAGTTCACACTGGAAGATTTCCTGGAGCAGATGGGACAGGTTCGCCAGATGGGCGGGTTGGCTAAAATCATGGATATGCTTCCCGGCATGGGGAAGAATGGGGCTAAGGATATGGACTTAGACGAGAGTGAAAAAGAGTTTCGCCAGATGGAAGCGGTGATTCTTTCCATGACAAAAGAGGAACGGAGAAATCCCTCGGTATTGAATGCCAACCGCCGAAAACGAATTGCGGCAGGGGCCGGCCAGCCGGTATCCCGGGTGAACACCCTGGTGAAGCGATATGAAGAAACAAAAAAGATGATGAAACAGTTTTCCGGAGGGAAAATGAATCGTAAGTTAAGAGGAGGCGGACTGCCCTTTTAGCAGGTGCCCTTTTTATAAAAACAAAACAATTCTATGGAGGAAAAAACAATGGTAAAAATTAGACTTAAGAGAATGGGTGCTCACAAAAAGCCCTTCTATCGTGTAGTAGTGGCAGATTCCAGAAGCCCTCGAGACGGGAAATTCATCGAAGAGGTGGGCATTTACAATCCCATGACAGAGCCCCCTGTGATTGAAATCGATGAAGAAAAGGCCAAGAAGTGGATGGCCAATGGTGCACAACCGACGGAAACGGTAAGAGCCCTTATGAAAAAATCAGGTGTATTATAGAATAAGAGAAAGCGGTGAGACGAATGACGGAATTGGTGAAAGTTATTGCAAAGGCATTGGTGGATAATCCCGATGCGGTTGAGGTGCGAGAAGTAGCCGGCAGATCCGCAATTGTTATCGAGCTGAAGGTTGCGCCTGAGGACATGGGCAAAGTAATTGGAAAGCAAGGAAGGATTGCCAAGGCTCTCCGGACAGTGGTGAAGGCTGCTGCCAATAAATCCAATTCGAAAGTGGTAGTGGAAATTGTGCAGTAGGAAATGGCTGGGTTATCGCAACAATGGATAAAATAATAATCGGAAAAGTAGTAAATACGGTAGGCCTCCGGGGAGAAATCAAAGTATATAGCTATGCGGAGAGCCTGGAAAGATTTCAACGACTTTCTCAGGTTTTTGTGGGCGAGGAATCTTTTGATGTGGAGAATGTGCGTTTTCATAAAAACACTGCCATCCTCAAGCTGAGGGGAATTGACAGTCCGGAAGAGGGCGAAAAACGTCGGGGCGAGGATGTGTTTTTTTCCGCAGAGGAGCTGGAGGACCTGCCGGAGGATACCTACTATATCCGGGACCTGATCGGTATTTCTGTGTACCGAAGAGAAGGGACTCCATTGGGACAGTTGAAGGATGTCATAAAAGGGGCGGCCCAGGATTTGTATGAAATCGATACGGGGGAAGGAAGCTTTCTTCTTCCGGCCGTTTCCGAATTTGTATTAGAGATTGATTTGAAGAAGGGCCGAATGGTGGTAGACCCACCGGAAGGATTAATGGATCTGTAAATGGTGATTCACGTATTAACCTTGTTTCCTGAAATGTTGGAAGGGATTATAAATAGCAGTATTCTCGGAAAAGCCGTGGAAAAAGGCGTGCTGGATATTCGGGTGACCAATATTCGGGATTATAGCAAGGACAAGCATCGTAAAGTGGATGACACTCCCTTTGGCGGGGGCGCCGGAATGGTGATGGCGGCCCAGCCTGTTTTTGATGCTTTGCGAGATCTGGGTGGAGAAGGAAAGCCCATGGTCTATTTATCCCCCAAAGGCCGTTTGTTGGATCAAGAGTATTTGGAAAGATTGGCCAATGAGGAAGAAGTATTTTTACTATGCGGCCATTATGAGGGGATTGACCAAAGGATTTTGGATCATTGGAAAATGGAAGAGGTTTCCATTGGGGACTATGTATTGACGGGAGGGGAACTTCCCGCTATGATTTTGTTAGATGCATTGGCTCGTTTTGTGCCCGGAGTATTGGGTTCATCGGATAGTATTCACGAGGAATCAATATATATGGGGCTTCTGGAATACCCTCAATATACGAAACCTAGATCCTATGAAGGTTATCCGGTGCCGGAGGTGTTGTTGAATGGGAACCACCGTTTTATTGAAAACTGGAAATTGGAACAATCATTGCGATTAACCATGGAAAGACGTCCGGATTTATTCTTGAAATTTATTCTGGAAAAAGGACCCTCTCTTTCCAAAGAACAGCAAAAAATCCTGAAGAAGGTTCAAAATGAATGTGAAACGTAATATCCTACTGGTGATTTTTCTTGTGGTAGCGGTAGGTTTGGGCACGGTGATCTATTTGATCCCAGGGATTTCGGATATGTTAACCAAGACATTTACCGCGGAGTATGGAACCTTTCAGGTCACCGATGACGCGGATTTTTACATTGTACGGGAAGAAACGGTTTACTTGGCGGCGGGTACCGGGAAAATTAATTACTACCTAGGTCAGAATGAAATGGTCCGTAAAGGAGCTGCGGTACTGGAAATCCACGAGGAAGCCATCTCCCGGGAAGATACGGGCATCTATGATGAATTGAAAGAGAGAATCGGCAATGGATTGGCCATTCAAGGCAATTATCAGGTGGAATACGGCGGCATTCTCAGCTACTATGTGGACGGGATGGAATCTATCTTAAGACCGGACACCATGGAAGCCTTCCCATATGAAAGCCTTCCCATCCCCTTGCCGGAACCGGTGAATCTGGTGAGAGAAGATGCTTTGATGCAGGAGCCTTTATATAAAGTGTGTCGAAACAATCAGTGGTATATGATGACCTGGGTGGATTCGGGCCGGGTGTCCAAATATGAGCCGGGGAAGACGGTGACCGTCTATTTGCCCAAAGGGGAAGTACGGGCTGTGGTCAGCAACATATTGCCGGAAGGGGAAAAATGGAAGGTGATTCTTTCCACCAATCGTTTCTATGAGGACTTCGCGATGAAGCGAAAAGTGGGAGCCACAGTGCTGACCAGTGATTATAGAGGCATTATTCTTCCCAACGACGCTATCATAAAAGAGGAAGAACAGCTGGGGGTGTATGTAATCAATAAGAGAGAAGAAAAGGTATTTACCCCCGTCAAGGTTTTGGCAACCGATGGAGAACAGAGCTGTATTGCTGTGGAGTCCTATACCAACGAGAACGGAGAAAAAATAAATACGGTGGATATTTATGACACGATTGTGAGGAAACCAAATTGAACATCATTGAAGGAAATCTGATAACGGTCCAGAATGGGATCCGAGAGGCGGCCAAGCAGGCCGGTAGAGAACCGGAAGAAATACTTTTGTGTGCGGTGACGAAAACAAGAACCTCTGAGGAAATCAACCAGGCCATCGCTTGTGGAGTGACGGATATCGGAGAAAACAAGGTGCAAGAAATCTTGGACAAGTACGATTACGTGGCCTCTTGCCGATGGCATTTGATTGGACATTTACAGACAAACAAGGTAAAATACATAATAGATAAGGTATTCCTGATACATAGTGTGGACAGCTTAAAACTGGCCCGGGAAATCCAACGGAGATGTGAACAGCACTCTTTGGAAATGAACATTTTAATCCAGGTTAATCCGGCTTTGGAGGAGAGTAAGTTCGGTGTTCCGGTGGATGAGACGATTTTGTTGGCGAAAAACATTCTGGAAGAGTGCCCCAATATCCGAATTAAGGGATTGATGCTGATTGCACCCTTTGCGGAAGATCCGGAGGAAGTGAGGCCGTATTTTCGACAGGTGGGGAAGCTATACCGGCAGATGCAGGAATGGACAGAGCCCCATTTAGAAATGAAATATTTATCCATGGGAATGTCCCATGATTATTCGGTGGCCATATCGGAAGGAGCGAACATCGTAAGAATCGGAACGGCAATTTTCGGTGAAAGAGACTACAGTAATTTGACATCACAATAGGAGGTATGGGAATGGGTCTTTTAAAAAGCCTGAAAGAGTTGGTTGGAATTGAAGAAATAGAAGATGTTCCAGAAGAAGAGGTGCAAAAAGCCATGGCGGAGCTGAACCGCAAACCCAATTCTTTCGAAGCAAAAAAACCGGAGCAAGTGTCCGTATCGTCTTCGGCTTCATCCAGGGGTGAAGGTCGGAGTAGTTCCGGCGAAAACAAGGGAGCTCCCGGGTATAGTTCTGGTGTAAAAACCCAAGGAATTGGAGTTACCAACCCATTTAAACTAGTGGTGATTGAGCCCAATAGTTTTGATGAGTGTCCCCGTTTGGTGGACAATTTAAAAAGCAGAAAACCGGTTATTATTAACCTGGAGAAAATAGAAAGCGATACGGCCCGTAAGATATTTGATTTTTTAAGTGGTGCCACCTATGCTCTCAATGGAAATGTGCAAAAGGTTGCCAATAATATTTTTGTTTTCGCTCCTGAAAACGTGGATATTTCCGCGAATATTGAGCATAAGGCCATTGATTTTGCGGGTAACCCAAAAAGCTTGTGGAGGTAACAGAACATGATAACCCCCCTGGATATTCAGGAAAAAGAATTTCCCAAAGCCGTTCGAGGCTATAAAGAAGATGCAGTAGATGAATTTTTGGATGTAATTACCATGGACTATGAGGCCATGCTTTTGGAAAACGATAAGCTGAAAACAGAAGTGGATCGGCTGAAAGCGGAGTTGGTAAGATACAGTAGCACGGAGAATGCGGTGTTGGAAACCTTGGAGGCGGCCAAGTCTTTGATGGGTGATATTTCTGCATCGGCAGAGCGCCGCGCTGAAATCCTGCTAAAAAATGCGGAATTGGATGCGGAATTGGTGCTTCGAGAGGCCAAAGAATCTGTGGAGCGGCTTACGGAGGAAAATGAGGCTTTGCATGGTCGATTTAAAAAGTTCCAAGCTCGTTACAAGAGCTTGTTGGAGTCCGAATTGGAGCGTTTTGACACCCTGAGCCTGGAGCTTTTCGAGGAGTTGGGCATGTCGGATTTGCCGATGAAGGAAATGGAAGTTACGCAGAATCCAAAGGGGTCTTCCAAGAAAACCAAGGAAGAAAAAAAATCCTTGGATTTGGAGAAAACCTTGATTATCGGTTCGCAGGACTGAAAGGAATGACTCTTTTATGTACTATATACTCATCTTGTTTGTGATTGTTCTAGATCAGATTACAAAATGGTTCATATATCAATCCATGACTCCCGGCGAGACCCACCCCATCCTGCCGGGGATTTTTCATATTACCTTCGTGCGGAATACGGGGGCTGCCTTTTCCCAGTTTCAGGGGCAGCGGGGACTATTAATTGCCTTGACGTCTCTGGTTTTGATATTTCTGGTAATTTATCTCATTCGGAAGCTTCACGAAGAACATTGGAGCATGCTGCTATCGTTGGCTTTCATTATCGGCGGTGGTGTGGGGAACCTGCTGGATCGAATCCGATTGGGGTACGTAGTGGATTTTTTTGATTTTCAAATTTGGCCGGTGTTCAATGTGGCAGATATGGCCGTGGTTGCCGGTTGTGGGATGATGATTATCAATGTTTTTTGGATGGGGAAACACCATGAACGAGAACAACAAGAATAAAGAAATACAATTGATTATGGACGAGGAAATGGATGGGACCCGTGTTGACGTGGTCCTTTCTACTATGATTCCGGAGTTGTCCCGCAATTATATCCAAAGGCTGTTGGAAGATGGCGGTGGATTCCGAAATGGTCAGACTATCAAAACCAAGAAGGAAAAAGTAGCGGAAGGGGATGTGTTGACATTAGAGATACCTGCCCCCAAGGAATGGTTTGTGTTACCTCAGGATATTCCTCTGGATATCGTATACGAGGACGATTGGATTATGGTGGTAAATAAACCCAAGGGCATGGTGGTGCATCCAGCACCGGGCAATCAGGACCACACCTTGGTGAATGGAATTTTGCATCATTGCCAAGGTCACCTTAGCACCATCAACGGGACCATTCGGCCTGGAATCGTCCATCGAATCGACAAAGATACCAGTGGTCTGTTAATGGTCGCCAAAACCGACGAGGCCCACCGGAAGCTGGCAAAACAGTTGGAAATTCACTCTATTACCAGGATTTATCATGCCGTTGTATATCATAATATCAAGGAAGATAAGGGAACCATTGAAGGAAATATTGGGAGGGATCCCACAAATCGGTTACGACAAAAGGTACTACCTACCGGCGGGAGAAAAGCGGTAACCCACTACAAGGTGCTGGAACGTTTTGGCGGATTCACCTACGTCGAAGTTGAGCTGGAGACGGGAAGGACCCATCAGATTCGAGTGCACATGGCTCACATAAAACATCCACTGTTGGGGGACACTCTATACGGACCGAAGAAAGGCAGCATTTCAGTAGAGGGGCAGGTGTTGCATGCCAAAAAATTGGGTTTTGATCATCCCAAAACAGGAGAACGTGTGGAGTTTGATAGTCCTTTACCGGATTCTTTCCAAGAGGTATTAAAAAAGCTGAGGCAGAGAGCCTCAGCGGGAAATTTATTATAGGAAGCAAGGATTCATTCGATTTTCGGATCTTGATAGTAGTTTTTGACATACTTTGTACAATCTTCACAAATGTAGCCACCCGCAACCCTTCGGGACAATCTCACCCTTTGACATAGTCGGCACTTATGCTTTTGCATGACGATCCTCCTTCATATTCATTTTTATTCGCAAAGGCTAACCTCGATGTACTCAGTATACGGTAAATAATGGAAATCGTCAAGGATGGGTGAAAAGACTCGGAAATGAACGAAATAGAATGTAAGGATAGATCCAAGCATAGGAGGAAATCATGTGGGAAGAATTTGATTTGGAAGTGGAAGAAGGAAAACTATGGCTACGAGCATATCTCTGGCCGGTAAAAGAACCGGAACAGGTAGCGGTAATCGTACATGGAATCGGCGAATATGCGGGAAGATATGATCGAGTGGCGGGAATTTTAAACCAAGCAAATATTGCTGTTTTGTCTATGGATTTACGGGGTCATGGGAAATCTCCCGGCAAAAGGGGCCATGGGGCGCCTCGAAACAAGGTGTTGCGTGATGTGGACTGCCTGATAGTGGAGGCGGAAAAACGGTATATGGGTGTACCTGTCATATTGTATGGACATAGTATGGGGGCCAATATGGTCTTGGATTATCGTGTGAGAGGTATCCTGGCAAACCGCCCGGTGGCCTACCTTGTCACAGCTCCTTGGATATTCCTAGTAAAACCGGTATCTCCTATTCTGAAAAAAATGGCGGGGATTCTATCAAAAATAGTGCCTTCGGCCCAATTCCGTTCCAACATTGATGCCGCTGTATTGGGCAATCAGAAGTCGGTAGGAGAATATACGAGAGATCCCCTGGTACATGGATTTATATCGGCAGAAACGGCCCATGACGGTTTTTCCATCGCAGATCAATTGGCAAAGGGCACCTTGACGGGACCATTTTTGGCCGAGGGAAAGCCATTGCTTATTCTTCACGGAATCCAAGACCGTCTCTGTGATGTAGAAGGTGCTCGCGCGGTGATTTCTCATGAGGAACCAACCAGTAGCCGATTGGAGGAACTGCCCGGGATTTACCATGAGGTCCATAACGGGGGCCCGGAGTCCGACGGAGAAGAGATTATCTATAAAATCCGAGACTATATAAAAACCCACTCCGCCTAACGAGAGGATTGGATATCATGTGGAAGAACTTATTGGAAGAGGAAATCGAAAAATTTGTCCAGCAGTATCGAAGGATCCACCATGGTGCCACCCGGTGGGGAAAGCCTCTGGTGGGGTTTGCTTCTATTTCTGAGCCTGTGATCCAAAACATGAAGGAGTTGGTTGGTCCATCTCATACGGAACCACAGGAGGTGTTGCCGGGTGCCACGGTGATTCTTTCTTACTATTTGCCCTTTACTCCAGAGCTTGCAGAGACAAACCGGCAGGATTTCAATCATGCATCGCCACAATGGGCCCAGGCTTATGAAGAAACCAACCGGATGTTCATGTCATTGAATGAATACTTGATGGATGTATTACAAGAAAAAGGATACACCGGAGTGGTGCCGTCCGAGGCTTATCGGTTTGATCGAAAGAAGCTCATCAGCAACTGGTCTCAAAAACATATCGCATATGCGGCGGGTCTGGGCACCTTCGGAATTCATAAATTACTGATTACTCCCAGGGGATGTTGTGGCAGGTTTTCTTCTATTGTTACCGATCTGGATGTGGAATGCACGGGCCCCATGACGGAAGAGTTGTGCCTGTACAAGAAAAATGGAAGCTGTGGCAAATGTATGGCTCATTGTCCCGTACATGCATTGGAGGTAGATGCGTTTCATCGAGAAAAATGTTATGGGTTATTGTTGGAAAATGCCCATATCTATCGACAATATGGGAGCTCTTATGAGGATCGGTCCAGCGGGACTGAAAATATTGGAAGTGAAGTATGTGGTAAATGTATCACATCTTCCCCTTGTAGCTTTTGGTAAAATTTAACGAATGGGGGTTTTTATTCCCCGTCCGGCAAGCGGGGGTCTACGTATATGGTTTGTTGATGGGTGAAAATTACCATGCCTGGCTTTGCTCCATTGGGTTTTTTCACATATCGGAGTGGCATATAATCCACCGGCACATTTCCCGATTGCCGCCCTTTGCTGTGGTAAGCAGCGATGGCAGCGGTTTCCTGGATTTCTGATTCTGTGGGAACCCCTTGGCTGGAGCGGAGAATGACGTGGGACCCGGGAAAGTCCTTGGCATGAAACCAATAGTCTCCCGGTTTGGCCTCCCGGAAGGTTAATAAATCATTTTCTTTGTTGTTTCGACCTACCAGGACCTTGGCGCCATTCTTCAACACGTAGTGAAGGTAGGAAGGCTTTCCTTTCCGTGATTCCTGGGATGCCTTGCTTTTACGAATGAAACCGTTTTCTCTTAGTTCTTTCCGGATGTCTTCCAACACATCCAATTGGTCTGCCATTTCCAGAAAGCTTTCTACCGAGGTCAAGTATTCCAAATCTTTTTCTGTTTCCGCCAACTGTAACATTTTTTCCTTGGTGGAGCCTTTTAGTTTCCCGTATTTTTTAAAATACTGTTGGGCATTTTTTGCGGGAGAAATTTTGGGGTCCAGAGGGATGGTAATGGGAGTTTGGTCGTAATAATTTTCCAAGGTGGCAGAAGGTGAGCCGATAGGAATTCGATGCAATTGTGCCGTTATCAGTTCTCCGTACAATCTGAATTCATCGGCCTGCTTGGCTCGCTCTAGGTCCTCCAGTAAGCGTTGTTTTTTCAAATACAGACGTTCCATGGAAGTACGAACAGATTTATTTAAATCCATGGCCTTTTGCTTCAGACGATTGCTGGCATTCTTATGGAGATGATAATATTCCAGGGCCTGGCTGGTGGACGCAAAGGAAACAGCGGTTCCCAGATGTTGGTATAAGGTTAAAGGAATGACGTGGTAATCCAAAGGGGTCTGGTCCTTGTCCAAATATACGGTGGGATGGTACTGATGAGAGTTCAAATCATTTTGTATTTCAACAAGGAGATGTTGTAAGGTTTCCCTACTAGCACCACCATGATCTTCCAATCGAAATGCGATTTCTCTGCATAGAAGTGGAGAAAAACCTTCCAGGTATGTCAGGAGACCTTTTTCAATACCACCGGGATAGGAATAGATGGTATTCATTAGCTCCTGGGAGAGTTGTTCTATGGGTGTTTTTCCCTGGGGGGGAGGTAATACGTAAGATTTCCCGGGTAGAATCTGCCGCTCCCGGCTTACGTCGATGGATACTCGTTTAATGGCATCTAGAATTTGATGGGATTCCCTGTCCGTAAGAATGATATTGCTATGTTTTCCCATGATTTCTATGGTAAGGGTTTTTCGAACGGAGTATCCCAACTCATTGGCGCTTTCCACCTCCATTTGAAGGATACGATCTCGTCCTACTTGTTTCACATCTAGGATGCGGCTGCCCGTCAGGTGTTTTCGGAGAAGCATACAAAAAGAATAGGGCACCGGGGGGTTCTCCGGTTGTTTTTCGATGAGATGGATTCGCGGATGGCTGGAGTTGGCAGACAATAGCAAAAAAACCTTTCCGGTGCCAGTCTTTATGTGAAAGGTAAGTTGGTCCGGTTCCGGCTGATATATTTTTTCAATTCGTCCCGGAAGGAGCTGATCTCTTAGCTCTTGGGTGACCGCAGAGGCCACAATTCCATCAAATGCCATTTGTAAAACCATCCTTATTCTTGTATACTTAATCATGTTATCATATATTTCAGAAAAATAGGAGAAAATAGGATGATAAAAAGTATGACAGGGTTTGGCAGAGGCGAGCATTCCGATGGAAAGCGAAATATCATATGTGAAATTCGGGCAGTGAACCATCGGTATAGTGATATTACCGTAAAAATGCCAAGAAAATATTCCTTCGCAGAGGAACAGATTAAAAGGAAAGTGAAAGAAACCGTTCGCCGTGGAAAGGTGGAAGTTTCCTTGCAGGTTGAAAACCTGACAGAAAATGATGTGAATGTCCGGCTGAATACCATGGTGGCAAGGCAGTACTATGAAAATTTAATCCAACTGAAAGAAGAACTGAAACTGGAAGAAAATCCCACATTGGCCTTGGTGGCCTCCATGCCGGATGTGATGAAGGCGATCGTTGATGTGGAGGACGAAGAAGAGTTGGCTACACAAATTCTGATTCCCGTTCAGTTGGCCTGTGAAAATTTGGATAAGATGAGAAGTCGGGAAGGGGAGAAGCTGGCAGAGGATTTGGTGATGCGTGGTCAAGCCATCCAAGCCATGGCCCACGAAATTGAGGAACTTGCCCCGAAAGTGGTAGTAGACTATGTGGAGAAGATGAAGGTGCGCATCCAGGAACTTTTGGGTGGTGAAGCCAACATATCGGAAGAGAGAATTTTAACGGAAGCAGCTATCTTTGCCGATAAATCCAATATTACGGAGGAATTGGTTCGATTAGATAGTCATATGGCGCAACTGGTGCATATTATTGAAGAGACCGGGGATCCGGATGGAAAACGACTGGATTTCTTAGTACAAGAAATGAACCGAGAGGCCAATACTATTGGGGCCAAAGCAAACCATATTGATATCACCAATAAAATGCTGCAAATCAAGGCGGAAATTGAAAAAATCAGGGAGCAAGTACAGAATGTGGAGTAAGAAAGAAGCACAGGAATTTCTTGCTAGCTGTGGGGCTTTGTGATAATATATCTAGATGCACGATGAAGTGGTAGGAGTCAATATGCGAAAAGGACAATTGTTTGTGATATCCGGTCCTTCGGGCACAGGAAAAGGCACCATTTGTAGAGAGTTGGTGAAGGATTCCAATGTAGTTTTTTCCGTGTCCATGACCACAAGAGTTCCCAGACCGGGAGAGGTGGATGGAGTGGACTACCATTTTGTTACCAGGGAAGAATTCGAGGAGGCCATTCGAGAGGGAGAACTGTTGGAGTATGCCACCAACTTTGAAAACAGTTATGGGACCCCGAAGAGATTCGTCTTGGATGCCATCCGGGAGGGGAAAGACGTACTGTTGGATATCGACATTAAAGGGGCTCTCAGTGTTCGCCAGAGCTATCCCACGGGAATTTTTATTTTTATTCTTCCCCCGTCTATGGGAGAGTTGAGAAAACGAATTACCGGAAGAGGATCGGAAGAGCCGGAAGCTATCAATGTAAGATTGGCCGGCGCCCTGAAAGAAGTATCCTACATCGACAAATATGATTATTGCGTGGTAAACGATCAACTGAAGGAAGCGGTGAATCGGGTAAAAGCCATCATGATTGCGGAGCACTCCAGAGTCTCTGCGGATATTTATAAACTGATTGAGGAGTATAAGGAGGAGATTTAAATGTTGTATCCATCCATTAATGAGATTCGAAAAAAGGCGGATTCCAGGTATACCTTGGTAATATTGGCCGCAAAAAGAGCGAGAGATATTGTCAATGGCAAACCCAAGCTGACACAGACGGAAGTAGATAAACCGGTTTCCATTGCTGCCAACGAAATTTCGGAGGATTTAATTACGTATAAAAGAGAAAGATAAGAAAAAAACCGTTGCAACCGCAGCGGTTTTATTATACAATATCAGTCGGTCCTTAAGGAGGCAATCTCTGGAAGGAAATTAGATATTATATTACACACACCGGACACTTGGTTTGTATCAGAGTCCTATGTTCGGTGGAGGAGTAAAACCAAGGAGGAAGAAAAATGGCAGTAGTATCAATGAAGCAGTTGTTGGAGGCGGGCGTTCACTTTGGTCATCAGACCCGAAGATGGAACCCGAAAATGGCACCGTACATCTTTACGGAGCGAAATGGAATTTATATTATCGACTTGCAAAAGACGGTGAAAAAAATCGAGGAAGCCTATGAATTTATGCGCAGTGTGGCAGAAAGCGGCCGCCCGGTTCTTTTCGTAGGAACCAAGAAGCAAGCACAGTCCGCCATTCTGGACGAAGCCAGACGTTGCGGCATGTTCTTTGTAAATGAAAGATGGTTGGGCGGAATGCTGACCAACTATAAAACCATTAGTGGTAGAATTGATCGGTTGAATGAAATCAAAGCCATGGAAACCGATGGGACTTTTGAGAAGTTGTCTAAAAAAGAAGTAAGCAAGCTTCGTCTGGAACTGGAAAGATTGGAAAAGTTCCTGGGAGGCATTAAGGATATGAAGGGAATGCCGGGCGCCATATTTGTGGTAGACCCGAAAAAAGAAAGAATTGCAGTGAAGGAAGCTCGTATCCTGGGTATACCGGTCATCGGAATCGCAGATACCAACTGTGATCCGGATGATTTAGACTATGTAATTCCCGCCAACGATGATGCCATTCGAGCGGTGAAATTGATTGCTTCCTGCATGGCAGATGCGGTAATCGAAGCCAATCAGGGCGAAAGCTATGACGATACTCCGGCATCGGAAGCAGTAGAAGAAGCCGGTGAAGTAGAGGAATCGGAAGTTAAGATAGATGAAGAGGAATCGGAGGAGGAGTAAATGGCAATTACAGCACAAATGGTGAAAGAACTGAGGGAATTAACGGGCGCCGGTATGATGGATTGTAAAAATGTACTGGTGGAAGCCGATGGAGATATGGAAAAAGCCGTGGAGCTTCTTCGTGAAAAAGGCATTGCTAAGGCTGCAAAGAAGGCAGATCGTGTGGCCTCTGAGGGACTGGTTCGAATTGCTTTTTCTGAGGATGGGTCCATGGGAGCCATCATTGAAGTAAATTCGGAAACGGATTTTGTGGCCAAGAATCAGGAATTTGTGGACTTTGTGGATGCTTTGGCATGGAAAGTTCTGGAATGGGCGGATGGAAAACCGGAAAGCTTCCTTGCCATGGATTTGGACGGGGAGACGGTGCAAGAAGCCCTGCAAGGCAAGATTGCAAGAATTGGAGAAAATATGAACATTCGCCGATTCCATCGAGATGCTTCGGAAGGCTGTAAGTATGTGGGGTATCTACATGGAAATGGTAAAATTGGTGTTGTGGTTGGGTTGAAAACTGAAGCCAATGCAGAAGAAGTAAGTGGTTTGGGCCGAGATGTAGCTATGCAGGTAGCATCTATGAATCCTTTGTTTGTGGATGAATCCAAGGTAGATCCGGAATACATCGAAAACGAAAAGAAAATTATGACACAACAGGTGTTGAATGAAGGCAAAAAACCGGAAATGGTGGATAAAATCGTGGAAGGAAAAATCAAGAAAGAAGTAAAAGAGATTTGCCTGTTGCAACAAAAGTTTGTGAAGAACAGTGAACAGACAGTGGCTCAATATGTGGAAGAGACGGCCAAGTCCTTGGGAAAAGACATCCAGGTAGTATCTATGGTTCGATATGAAGTGGGTGAGGGGATAGAAAAGAAGGAAGAGTGTTTCCTTGAGGAAGTTATGAAACAAATGGGCAACTAGCTTGTGCAGTACGGCACCGAGCTCTTTTCAGGGGTTCGGTGCTTTTTTGTATCAATGAAGAATCAGGAAGGGGAGTGGCGAGAAAGATGAAACCTCTCAAACCAAGCGAGATTTTAGACGGTGTGATTGAAGCCGGTGAAGAAAAAGGGAATAGCTCATTCCTTCGACTGGCGGTGTTGGGGTTTTTAGCCGGCGCCTTTATTGCGTTGGCGGCAGCCGGTTCTAATGTAGCGGCGTATAATTTACTGTCAAACCCGGATACCTATGGTATAGGGAAAGCATTGGCAGGGGCTGTATTTACCACCGGTTTGATGTTGGTGGTTGCCGCAGGCGGGGAACTCTTTACGGGAAACACCATGATGGTGGCCAGTTTGGCGTCCGGGAAAACTACGTGGGCAAAAATGGCTCGTAATTGGGTTATTGTGTACTTGGCGAATATGGCAGGGGCATTGATGGTGGCCTATTTTATCGTAGTGTCCGGCAATTTGGAGGCTTCCGCCGGTTTGTTAGGGGGGGTAACCATCAAAATTGCAGCCGGGAAAACATCTCTCACCTTTATCCAGGGAGTGATTCTGGGCATACTCTGTAATTGGCTGGTCTGTTTGGGGGTTTGGATTGCCTATGGAGCGGACACCATGACGGGAAAGTTGTTAGGGTGCTTCTTCCCCATCTGGTTGTTTGTTACATCGGGCTTTGAGCACAGTGTAGCGAATATGTATTATATTCCCGCAGGAATCTTGGCGAAGGGTCAGGAAACATATCTCAACTTATCCGGGGTTACGGGGGAGATGTTACAAAGTCTGAACTGGTCCGGATTTTTCCTGGGGAATCTCATACCGGTCACTTTGGGCAATATCGTGGGTGGCGGTTTGCTGGTGGCTGGCGCTTATTTTCTGGCCTATCGAAAGGGATAAGAGGGAGAAAGAGGATTATGGATTGTTCCATAGGCCCAGGGTATGGTATAATACCTTCGGATTGTTTTAGGACCACAAAGGGAACCAGAGGAGAAGCATATGGAGCCAAAATACAAGAGAGTCATTATTAAGATTAGTGGTGAAGCCCTGGCTGGAGACAATAAATTTGGTCTCAATGAAGAGGTGTTGGGGAAGGTAGCCAATGAAATCAAAAAAATCCATGAAATGGGTGTGGAAGTGGCCATTGTTGTAGGAGGTGGAAACTTTTGGAGAGGGAAGACGTCCAAAAGTATGGACCGGGCTACCGCAGACTATATGGGGATGTTAGCAACGGTTATCAATGCCCTGGCCCTGAAAGATGCCTTTGAAGCATGCGGGTTGAATGCACGTGTGCACACCGCGATTGAGATGAAAGAGGTGGCAGAGCCCTATATTCGTCTTCGAGCCATTAAACAGTTGGAAAATGGAGAAGTGGTCATCTTCGGTGCAGGGACGGGGAATCCTTTTTTCTCCACAGATACCACGGCAGCTCTGAGAGCGGCAGAAATGGAAGCAGATGTCATTTTACTGGCCAAGAATGTGGATGCGGTATATTCCAAAGATCCGGAGTTGTATCCGGAGGCTGTGAAATATGATACCATAACACATAAGGAAATACTGGAACAGCAACTGGGAGTGATGGACTCTACCGCCGCCAGTCTATGTATGGACAATAATATACCGGTTCATGTTTTCGCTCTGGCAACGGAGGGAAATATGGTAAAAGCTGTTTTGGGAGAACCTATCGGCACCCTGATAAAATAGAAGAAATCACAGATAAAAAGGAGGAAGTCTTATGAGTAAGGATGCAATGAATCGGACGGAAGAAAAGGCCGAAAAATGCTTGTTGTTTTTAAAAGAAGAACTAAATACTGTTCGGGCGGGCCGTGCGAATCCTGCTTTGTTGGACAAGGTGGTGGTGGATTATTATGGATCACCCACCCCGCTTCGAAATATTGCCAACGTGTCTGCGCCGGATCCCCGTACTCTTCAAATCACCCCCTTTGATCCTTCTTCCATTAGTGCGGTGGAAAAAGCCATTAACATGGCAGACCTGGGTATTAACCCCAGTAATGATGGTAAAAATGTGCGGTTGGTGATTCCCCAGGTTACCGAAGAGCGAAGAAGAGACTTAACGAAGCTGGTAAAAAAAATGGGCGAGGATGCCAAAGTGGCTGTAAGAAATCTTCGGCGGGACGCCAACGATGAATTGAAAAAACAGGAAAAAGCCGGAGAGCTGACGGAAGACGATTTAAAACATGATATGGACGAAATTCAGAAGCTGACGGACAAAAGTATAAAGGATATCGATGAAATTGTTGCAGCAAAAGAAAAGGAAATCATGGAGGTCTGAGAAGACCTCCTTTTCTAAAAAAAGGGAAGAGTTATGGCGCAGCAGATTCCCCAACATATTGCCATCATTATGGATGGTAACGGACGTTGGGCAAAACAGAGAAACCTCCCCAGAATGGCGGGGCATCATGCCGGTATGAAGGCCATGAAGGAGATTGTGAAGCATTGTTCCCGGCTGGGCGTCAAGCATTTGACGGTCTATGCCTTTTCCACAGAAAACTGGAAAAGAAGTGTGGAAGAAGTGGGCGGAATTTTTCAGTTGTTGGTTTTTTTTGTGGACAAGGAATTGAAGGAGCTACATGAAAATCAAGTGAGGGTACATATTTTAGGGGACTACTCCAAGCTACCCAAGGATGCCGTGGAGCGTATTGAAAAGACATTGGAAACCACCCGTGAAAATCAAGGTTTGGTATTCAATATCGCTCTGAATTACGGTGCCAGATGGGATTTGGTCTCCGCAGTAAGACAGCTGGCTGAAAAAGTAGAGAAGGGAGAACTGTCTGCTCAGGAGATTGGTGAAGAATGGATTGCAGGGACCTTAAGTACGGGTAAATTTGAGATACCGGACCCGGATTTCGTAATTCGAACCAGCGGAGAAATGCGGTTATCTAATTTTTTGCTTTGGGAAAGTGCATACTCGGAGCTGGTATTCTCTCCTGTTTTGTGGCCGGAATTCACGCCCCAGGACCTGGACCACTGTATTTCGGAGTTTCAAAGCAGACAGCGGAGATATGGGGGAAGATGTACCGAAGAGTTTGAGGAGAATAAAGGATGAAAACTCGAGTCATTTCTGCATTCATCATGCTTCCCTTGTTGGGGATTCTTTACGTGGGGGGGCTTCCCCTATTGTGGGGGTGTTTTTTGGTGGGGCTATGGGGCATGCGGGAGTTTTACCAGGCATTTCAACAAGCCAATATAAAGAGCTTCCCTGTAGTGGGGTATATATCTTTGTTGCTGCTCTATGCGCTTCAACTATTTGAAATCGCCAGTAGCGGACTGGGACTATGGCTATTTATCACAGTGCTGTTATGTTTGGGTACTTTATTTTACCGGTTTGAGGAAGCGCAACTACTTGGCCCATTGGTGACTTTGGTCGGTGTATTGTATGTGGGATTCTTTTCTTTTCACATTGTTCTCATCCACCAATCTCCCTTGCCTTTGTTGGTTTGGCTCACCGTGATTGTGGCCTTTGGAACCGATATTTTTGCCTACTTTACCGGATATCTTTTTGGAAAACACAAATTGTGTCCAGCCATCAGCCCCAAGAAAACAGTGGAAGGGGCCGTGGGAGGATTGTTGGGCAGCATGGTATTAACTTTGGGATTTTTGTACTTTTTCTCGCCCGACTTGTTGCTTCATGGACTATGGATTGGGTTCATGGGAAGCCTACTATCACAGGTAGGGGATTTGGTGGCATCCATGTTCAAGCGAAAGCTAGGGATTAAGGACTATGGCACATTGATCCCCGGACACGGAGGGATTCTGGATCGATTTGATAGTGTTCTTTTTACCGGTCCATTTATATATTATTCCATTCTTTGGGTATTGATAAGTTAGGGGTATTTGATGAAGCGAATTTGCATATTGGGCAGCACGGGATCCATTGGTACCCAGGCCCTTCAATTGGTGGAGCAGAATAAAGACCGGTATCAGGTAACCGTGCTAACCTGTGCCAACCAGGTGCCGTTATTATTGGAGCAAATTGCAAAACATTCGCCGGAGGCGGTGGTGGTAGGATCTCCGGAACAAGCAAAAGATGTTCAAAGGCATTTCCCGGAATTGACGGTGTTATGGGGGCAGCAAGGACTTCGGGAGGTGGCATCTTCTTCCTGGGACATGATTCTCAATGGACTAGTGGGGATTAGCGGACTGGCGCCCACCTACTATGGAATACAAGCAGGAAATACCATCGCCTTAGCCAACAAGGAAACTCTAGTAGCAGGTGGGTCGTTGATTATGAATTTGGCGAAGGAAAAAAATGTACCCATCTTGCCGGTGGATAGTGAACATAGTGCTATTTTTCAGTGTTTGATGGGAAATATGGGTGAGACCCCTCGCCGTTTGATTTTAACCGCCTCTGGCGGGCCATTTCGAGGAAGAACCTGGGCAGAATTAGAGAATGTAACTTTAGAAGATGCTCTTTGTCATCCCAATTGGAAAATGGGCAAGAAAATTACGGTGGATTCCGCCACTATGATGAATAAGGGCCTGGAAATCATAGAGGCTCACTGGTTGTTTCATGTAGATTGGGATAAAATTGAAGTGCTGGTGCATCCTCAAAGTATCGTCCATAGCATGGTAGAATATGAAGATGGATCTGTGATGGCCCAGCTGGGGTGTCCGGATATGAAAATACCCATTGGATTGGCCTTATCATATCCTCATCGTCTTCCTATGGAAGAACAGAGTCTTGATTTCTTGAGGGATGCCCATTCTTTGTCCTTTGAGAAGGCGGATGAAGAAGCTTTTCCTTGTATGGCCCTGGCCAAGGAAGCCGGGAGGAAGGGGAAAAGCTATCCGGTGGTACTGAATGCTGCCAATGAAGTGCTGGTTCACCGTTTCTTACAAGGGGAAATTTCTTTTGTGGATATTCCCAATCAGCTGATGAGAATTTTAGAGCGACATGAACCTTTTCAACCGGCTGGGTTGGAGGAGATATTAGAGTTGGACCGAGAAGTGAGGAATCAAATATGACCATTGTATATGCCGTAATTATATTTGCCATATTAATATTTGTTCATGAGTTGGGTCATTTTGTGACCGCCAAGATTTTTGGCGTTAAAGTAAATGAATTTGCCATTGGCATGGGTCCCGCTTTGTTCAAAAAACAGAGAGGGGAAACACTTTACTCGGTTCGAGCCATTCCCATTGGAGGTTATTGCTCTTTGGAGGGTCAGGATGAAGATTCTCCGGATGAAAAATCCTTTCATAAGAAACCGGCTTGGCAACGAGCCGTCATCCTGGCTGCCGGCTCTTTGATGAATGTGGTTCTGGCCATTATCATCTTGTCCTCTATTTTGCTTGCTATGGGATACCCTTCGACTACCATTGAACAGGTTTCGGAGGGAAGTCCTGCTGAAGCCGCCGGCCTCATGGCTGGCGACCGAATTCTGTCCATTGAAGGTGTGAACATTCAATCCTGGGAGGAAATTCCTGTAGCGGTGGGAGAACGACAGCCGGGCGAAGAGGTGACTCTATCTATTTCCAGAGATGGCGCCACCCTCACTTTAACCACGGGAACCTATGCTGGTGAAGATGGGCGTACGGTGATGGGGATTGCACCTGCATTTGAGAAAAAGCCCTTTCGTTCCCTACTGGACGGGACGAAATCTACATGGAACATGACAGTTTCCATGATGGAGATTTTAAAGCAATTATTTACGGGGGAGGTTCCGGCAACGGAACTGACGGGTCCGGTGGGCATTGTATATATGGTGGGCGACACGGCAAAAATGGGCGTTTCCTATGTGGCATATTTGGGCGCGCTGATTAGTCTGAATCTGGCCATTATTAACCTGCTTCCTTTTCCCGCATTGGATGGGGGGCGATTGGTTTTCCTAGCCATCCGAAAAGTTACAGGCAAGGTGATTACGGATGAAATCGAATCAAAAATACACATTATTGGAATTATTTTATTGTTCGGGCTGATGATATTTGTTACCTGGCAGGATATTTTGCGTTTTATTGTACCCCATTTTGGAGGATAAATGACGAAGCAAGTAAGATGTGGCGACGTAGCCATTGGAGGAGATGCACCTATCACCATCCAATCCATGTTGAACAGATCTACGGAAGATATGGAAGCCTGTGTTCATCAGATTTCAGAGTTGGTGTCTGCGGGATGTCAACTGGTACGTTTGGCGATCCCGAATGAAACCAGCGCTATTTGTTTTGGCGAAATCAAAAAAAGAGTCCGAGAGTTTTCCGCCATTCCCATGATTGCCGATATACACTTTGATTACAAGTTGGCCTTGGATGCCATAAGGCAAGGGGCGGACAAGATTCGTATCAACCCGGGCAATATCGGGGAGGAGCAGCATGTTAAGCAGGTGATAGAAGCTGCCGGCATAGCTGAAATTCCAATTCGCGTAGGTGTGAACAGTGGTTCTATTCAAAGAGAATTGTTGGAAAAGTACGGAGGCGCTACGGTGGATGCCATGGTGGAGAGTGTCATGGACCAAATCCAATGGATGGAGAAGCAAGGGTTTCATCAACTGGTTCTTTCGGTGAAGTCATCCGATGTGAAGAAGACGGTAGAAGCTTATGAAAAGTTGTCTCAATGGACAGATTATCCTCTTCATGTGGGGGTAACGGAAGCCGGAACACTGGAGATGGGAAAAATAAAGTCGGCCGCCGGAATCGGTTCCCTTCTGCTAGCCGGGATTGGAGACACCTTTCGAGTATCCTTGACAGGAGATCCTGTGGAAGAGGTTCGGTTTGGAAAGAAGCTGCTTCTGGCACTGGGCTTGAGAAAAGGGCTTCAGGTTATTTCTTGTCCTACTTGTGGAAGAACGAAGGTGGACTTAGTAAAATTGGCCAATCAAGTGGAAACGGAGCTACAGGAAATGGGGCTGGAGTCAGAGGACCTGACCGTGGCGGTTATGGGTTGCGGTGTCAATGGTCCCGGGGAGGCCAGGGAAGCCGACTTCGGAGTGGCTTGCGGAGAAGGAAAAGGCCTACTATTTGCAAAAGGCCAGGTTATCCGAAGTGTAAACGAAAGCCAAATCGTAAAAGAATTGCTTCAGTTGATACGAGAAATCAACCAATAATCCAAGGGGTAATGACAACATGCAGCAGCTTATATTGACATCTATATCGTGGGAAAAACTGGGAGAAGAGTGGAAGAATTCCGCTCGTATTGTTCTCGAAAAAGGAACCATGGATCCCGAGAAAAACCATCTTACACTTTGGATTATTACCAATGTGGTTATCCCAATAGAAGATCTTCAAAATATTCGAACAAAAATTAAGAAAAAAATTCCCGGATTGGAGGAAATCCGGTTTCAGTTTACGTACGAAGAGTTGGAAATGCCCGGGTCTCAAGCAATCCCTTTATATATACCTTACTTAACGGAAGAGAGCAATGGGAAATATCGGGTGATGACCAACACCATCCGGCCGGAGGAAATTATAGTAAGCCCTTCTTCCAAAGAAGCCGTTTGGAATGTATTGATTCCCGTATTGGGAGAAACAACGGCCAGTAAATGCAATCAAGAGCTGAAGGCCACATATGAGAGAGCATTCCAGGAGCGACTGGGCGTCTCTGTGGAGATTACTTTTGAGAATCACCCGGACCGATATGAAAAAACCAAGGAAGAAAAAAGGGCCAGGTTATTTATTGAATTAAAAGAAGCCGAAGAGAAGCGACTGAAGGCAGAAAAAATACATGGTAGCGCAGGGGACAAAAAAAGAACGGCGACCAATGTATTGGGGAAACCCATCAAAGAGGAAGCCACGGACATATCAAAAGTACAGGTGGATATGGATAAAGTGGTGGTTCAAGGAAGGCTTTTCAAGAAGGATGCCAGAACCATCAAGAACAATAAAAAGCTGGCCACATTACTGATAACGGATAAAACTTCCTCGCTATGCTGCAAGCTTTTCTGTTCCGACGAAAAGTGGAATGAAATCGATGAAGCGTTGGAAAAGGATTGCTTTGTGAAGGTGTTGGGAGAGCCGGAATGGGATACCTTTGAAAATACCTTGGTATTGAAGACATTGGCGGTTCGCAGAGAAGAGCAGATCCAGCGACAAGATTTTGCAGAAGAGAAGCGAGTCGAGCTGCATTGTCATACTAAAATGAGTGAAAATGATGGTCTGAATGGTGTGAAGGACCTCTTACATACAACGGCCCGTTGGGGACAGGAGGCCATTGCCATTACCGACCACGGTGTGGTGCAGGCCTTTCCCGAAGCTTATCAAGCGTTAAATGATAAGCGGGGGCCATTAAACCTTAAGGTCATCTATGGCATGGAGGGATACTTGTACGACGATGAAAGTGCCAACGGGAAAGAGGGCATATCCCGGGACAACACCTATCATGTGGTGCTACTGGCCCAAACACAGGAGGGGTTGCGCAACCTCTACGAGCTGGTCTCTTTATCCCATTTACACTATCTTTATCATCGTCGCCCCAGGATTCCAAAGTCTCATCTTCGAAAAAAGCGGAACGGATTGTTGGTGGGCTCCGCTTGTGAAGCGGGAGAGATATTCTCCGCACTCAGGAAAAATTTACCCTGGGAAGAGTTGCAGGAAAAAGCATCATTTTACGACTATTTGGAGATTATGCCCATCGTTAACAACCAATTCCTGGTAGACCGGGGTGAGGTGAAAAATCATGAGGGTTTGCGGGAATTCAATCGCCGCATTGTATCTCTGGGGGAAGAAGCGGGAATCCCGGTGGTAGCTACTTCCGATGCCCATTATAAGGATCCGGAGGATGCCATTTATCGAACCATTATTCAGGCGGGACAAGGCTATAAAGATGCGGAAAGCAACAAGGGACTTTATCTACGAACAACCGAGGAGATGTTGGAGGAATTTTCCTACCTGGGGGCGGAAAAAGCCTATCAAGTAGTGGTTGCCAATACGCGAAAAATTGCAGAAATGATTGAGGTAATACGTCCCATTCCAGAAGGGAAGTATCCTCCAAAAATAGAAAATGCAGATGAAATTCTTCGAGAGGCTTGTACCAAGAAAGCCATCTCTATTTACGGAGACCCATTACCTGAAAGAATTCTAGCTCGATTGGAAAAAGAGTTGGATTCCATTATTGGAAATGGATATGCGGTAATGTACGTATCTGCCAAAATGCTGGTAGAAAAATCCTTGGCAGACGGGTATTTGGTAGGTTCCAGAGGTTCTGTGGGGTCTTCCTTCGCAGCCACCATGGCAGGGATTACCGAGGTGAACCCGCTCCCTCCCCATTATGTGTGTCCAAAGTGCAAGGAATTGGAGTGGGGGGACAATGAGAAATATGATTGCGGTGTGGATATGCCGGAAAAACAATGCCCCGTTTGTGGAACTACCATGGATCGTTTGGGGTTCTCCATTCCTTTTGAAACCTTTCTGGGGTTTGAAGGAGATAAGGAACCGGACATTGATTTGAACTTTGCGGGAGAATACCAAAGCATTGCGCACCGCTATGTGGAGGAAATATTCGGGAAGGGCAATGTATTCAAGGCCGGTACCATCGGAACCATTCAGGATCGAACCGCCTATGGATATGTGAAGAAGTATCACGAAGAAAGGGGAAGTTCGGTCAATAAATGGGAGGTGGAGCGGCTGACCCAAGGCTGCACCCAGATACGACGAACTACCGGACAGCATCCTGGGGGCATTATCATTGTACCGAGAGGTCATGATATTCACGAATTCTGCCCGGTACAACACCCGGCCAATGATGGAAATACGGATATTGTAACCACCCATTTCGACTACCATTCCATTGATCACAACCTCTTGAAGCTTGATTTATTGGG
>CALFUG010000176.1 GCA_937928455.1 uncultured Clostridia bacterium | reverse complement strand
CATTACGGGCATCTTCTTTTGTAAAAATTAATCTTTTTGAAATAAAATCTTTTGTAAAATGAAGTGCTGAAAACCGAGGATCTTTTACTATCTCAAGGTGCATTTCCGTTATTTCTGAAAAAATGTATAGTAGAAACCACAAAAGTATTGTAGAGTGGGAATAGCGGGAATAACGCCTCAATCCCTTGAAATCCAGGGGTTGAGGCTTTTTAAACCGTAAAATTGATAAGTTCCATTTCTATCTGTCGTTCTTCAATATTAACTTTAGCTATTTGAACCTTAACTTTCTGTCCTAAGTGATAGATTTTTTTTGTATGCTCTCCAATTAAGCTGAGATTCTTTTCCACATATATATAGTAATCATCCGTCATACTAGATACATGTACCAACCCTTCTACCGAATTATCCAGTTCCACAAAAAGACCAAAAGAAGTAACACCACTTATTACACCAGGGAAATATTTCCCTTCAAATTGTTTCATGTACTCAACCTTTTTCAAATCAACACTTTCGCGTTCAGCATCTTCTGCAACCCTCTCTTGCAAAGATGCTTGCTTCGCATATTCATCCATTCTCTCTTTTAAATCATCCAGTCTTTCGGCATTTAATGGGACCCCTTTTTGTAATGTTTCCTTGATAACCCGATGTATCGCTAAATCCGGATAACGGCGAATAGGTGAGGTAAAATGAGAGTAATATTTTGATGCTAGCCCAAAATGTCCGAGAGGTTCTACTGCATACCTAGCATGCTTCATAGATCGAAGCATGATTGTGCTAATGGTTCTTTCCTCCGGTTTACCTGCAACGTTTTTCAAAACGGTCTGATATGCCTTGGAGTGGATTTTACCATCACTTCTCTTAACATATAGACCGAAAATACCCAAAAAGTTATTCAGCTCCTCTACATCTTCAAGGTCTGGTTCTTCATGAACTCGGTATAAAAAGGGGATATCCAACCAATGATAATGTTCTGCCACTGTTTCATTGCTACAAATCATAAATTCTTCAATAATCTGATCCGATAAAGATCGTTCCTTCCAGGCTATATCTACTGGTTTCCCTTGTTCATTCAGGATAACTTTGCTTTCCGGGAAATCAAAATCCACGGTTCCTCTGGTCAGACGTTTGTTTTTCAAAATGGTGGCTAGCTCCCCCATTTTATCGAATGTTTCTATAAATTCACGGAACCTCGTTAAGAGTTTTTCATCCTCTCTTAACAAAATCTTGGTAACATCTGCATAAGTCATTCTTTCCTTAACGCAGATAATAGATTCGAAAATTTCGTGGTTTTCAACTTCGCCTTTTTGGTTAATATCCATAACACAACTTAAAGCGAAACGATCTTCGCCAACATTTAGACTACAAATACCATTTGAGAGCCGTGTAGGTAACATAGGTATCACTCGATCTACTAGATAAACAGAAGTGGCTCTTTTTAGTGCTTCTATATCTAAGAGGGAGCCCTCTTTAACATAATGGCCCACATCAGCGATATGTACACCTAGGCGATACAGTCCATTACCTAAGATTTCTAAGGACACGGCATCGTCTAAATCTTTAGCGTCTTCACCATCAATCGTTACTAAGGGCAAAGACCGAAGATCTCTTCTGGCTTGAACTTCTTCCGGTCCGATTTTCATAGGAATCTCTTCCGCTTTGGCTAAGACTTTCTGGGGAAACTCTTCTGCCAGTTGATACTTACGTACTATGGAAACTATATCCACACCAGGCTCACCCTTATTGCCTATCACCTCAATAATCTTTCCTTCAGGGTTCCGCCGTTTTTCTGGCCAACGGGTAACTTGGATAACCACTTTGTCCCCGTCTTTGGCCGTCATGAAATCATCCTTATTTATAAAGAAGTCTTGGCCAATTCTTGAATCATCGGCTAAAACAAAGCCGAAACTCTTATTGCGTTCAAAGGTTCCCACCACAGTTGTATTTGCTCTTACAAGAATACGGATCACTTCCCCTTCTTGTTTTCTATTACCTTCTAATGATTTGTACAAACGGACTATCACCCTATCATTATGGATAGCTCCATTCAGGTCATCCCCTTTAATATAAACGTCCCGTTGATTATCATCATCAGGGATTAAAAAGGCAAAGCCCTTGGCGTTTCCCTGAATTCGACCTACAACTAAATTCATATGTTTGGGTAGGCCATAACGCATCTTTCTAGTTGAAACAATCGTGCCTTTTTCTTCCATCTCATTTAATGTCTTACTAAAATCCTTGATTTCTTCAATATCATCTATCAAAAAATGCTCGATTAACTCTTCTTGAGTTAAGGGCCTGTAAGCTTGCGTATCCATAAACTTTAATATTTCTTTGCGCCTATTCATATTGTCCTCCAATGTCCTCACAATGCTTATCTTCATTGGCTATCTGGCTTCAAGCAACTTCCAAAGATCCTCCCTGTTTTCTCGGTGTGTCCGTTTACTGAGAAAAACAGGTATTGTATTACTGCGCACATACCGAGGCTCCCTATGAATCATTATATCACATAACCTGCTCCCAATAGTTGTACCACCGACTTTGTTAGTATACAGCGCGCTTTCGTATTTCAACGAATAAAAACCTCCACCGTACCAGCCGCTATCGCATCGATGACAACGGAAAATAACTCGGTATCAATCAAAAAAGGTGCTAATGAATATACAGCAAGGCTGTCGATAAAGCAGCCTTGCTGTATTATTTGGCAGGAAATACCTCATCAAAAAATCCATTTTATGCATTTTTGATAATAAAAGAGCTCTTTTATGGAAAAAGTTTTGGCAACTTATTGATGTTCTGTGACACTATAGACTAAAATGCTTCGCATGATAGAGATAGAAATGTTATAATTCACCGAGAGAAAATAGCGGAGGTGCTCCTCGGTCTATTGAAAACCATAGGGTTGAGGGGTTGCGACTTTATGTTTTGTGCATGTAATGGGGAATACCCAACAATTCGTATCAAATGTGAAAAGAAGGAGAAATGAAGTATGAAACCAGCCATCAATCATCAAATTGCCCTGATTGGTGTTCCCATGGATTTGGGAGCCGGGACCCGGGGCAGCAATCTGGGACCGGAAGCAATCCGGATTGCTGGCATAAAAAAAAGATTGGAGGACATCGGTTATCAGGTAGATGACAGGGGAGATATCCCCGCGGACCGCAAAAAAGCGGAGACCCTGGAAGGTTCCAATCTAAAAAATCTGAATGAAATCCTGCGAGTGAACCGGCTCCTGTGCCAAGAAGTAGCCAAGGCCATGGAGGAGGGGAAGATGCCGGTTATCCTCGGGGGTGATCACAGCATTGCCATCGGCAGCATCTTTGGGGTCCTTCAGAACAAGAAAAACTTGGGGGTCATCTGGTTTGACGCCCATGGAGACATTAACACGGATCATACATCTCCCTCGGGTAATCTTCATGGGATGCCGGTTTCTGTGTTGATGGGCATAGGCCCGGAAGAACTGACTTCCATCGGAAATGGTGCTTTCTTGAAGCGGGAGAATATGGTGTATGTGGGATCCCGGGATCTGGATCCGGAAGAACGGAAAGCCATGAAGGAACAGGGGATAAAGGTATTTACCATGTATGAAATCGATGACATGGGTATCAAGAAGGTCATGGAGGAAGCCATCCGCATCGCAGGAAACGGGACGGACGGCATCCACGTCAGCTTTGATATGGATGCCATGGACCCGGAAATAGCTCCGGGGACCGGCACCAAGGTGGCTGGCGGCATGGGATACCGGGAAACCCATTATGCCATGGAAATGATAGCGAAGTCGAACAAGTTGGTCAGCGTGGAATTCGTGGAGGTCAATCCTTTGTTGGACCAGGGAAACAAGACTGCAGAAGCGGCAGTCGCCCTATCCGGATCCCTTCTTGGGGAATGGCTGATCTGAGGCTTGACTCTGATTGATTTGACTATATAATTTTAGTGAATTATATTATCAAAAGATTTGTGAAGTACTCATTTGACGATAAGGGAGGAATTATTGTGGAACTTATTACAAATTTAAACAGTACGGTTAATGGTATTGTTTGGGGCCCGCCGATGCTTATCCTATTGGTAGGAACAGGAATCATACTTACTTTTCGATTAAAGGCACTTCAATTTTCCAATCTTCTTTATGCGCACAAAATGATTTTCAAAAAGCATGAAGGATTAGAAGGAGACATTTCAAATTACCAGGCATTAACCACTGCACTTGCAGCAACCATTGGTACAGGGAATATCGCAGGAGTTGCGACGGCAATCGCAGCCGGAGGCCCAGGTGCAGTATTCTGGATGTGGGTAACCGGACTGGTGGGGATGGCCACAAAATATGCAGAAGCCGTGCTGGCGGTTAAATATAGAGAAAAAGATAAAAGAGGAGAAATGGCCGGAGGACCCATGTACTACATCGAGAAAGGTCTTGGGTTGAAATGGCTGGCAGTTCTTTTCGCTTTTTTTGGAGCGATTGCAGCTTTTGGTATTGGCAACATGGTGCAGGCAAACTCAGTTGCTGATGCTATTTATACTACTTTTGGTGTGCAACACTGGATTACCGGACTTATACTTGTTATTTTCACGGGGATTGTTCTATTAGGCGGAATTAAAAGTATCGGAAAAGTTACTGCTTATATCGTTCCCATTATGGCAGTTTTTTACATTTTGGGAGGGAGTGTTGTTATTATCTTGAATGCCGCATATGTTCCGGCGGCTTTTGCATCTATTTTCTCAGATGCATTTACGGGGGATGCGGTAGCTGGCGGGGCCTTAGGAACTGTTATCAGGTACGGTGTTGCCCGCGGTGTATTTTCTAACGAAGCTGGCCTTGGTTCTGCTCCCATAGCAGCAGCAGCAGCTCGGACAGACCACCCGGTTAGACAGGCGCTTGTCAGTATGACCCAAACATTTATCGATACTCTAGTTGTGTGTTCATTCACAGCTCTGTCGATTCTTTCATCAGGCCTTGTGGGAACCATAAACCCTGATACAGGAGCCGCTTATACCGGTGCCGCTTTAACAACCGTTGCTTTCAATGAAGCGATTCCAGGTATTGGAGGAATCATTGTTGCGGTTGGTATTGTTTTCTTTGCATATTCAACGATTTTGGGCTGGTCATATTATGGTGAAAAATGTCTGGAGTATCTTGTGGGTGAAAAGGGTGTCATACTTTATAGAGTAATATTCGTATCATTTATCATGGTTGGCGCATTAAGTGGTCTTCAGTTCATCTGGGATCTTGCAGATACCATGAATGGGTTAATGGCTCTTCCAAACCTGATTGGTTTGCTTGGGTTAAGTGGAATTGTGGTAAAAGAAACGAAAGACTATATGGAAAAAATAAAAGCAAAAGAAG
>CALFUG010000175.1 GCA_937928455.1 uncultured Clostridia bacterium | reverse complement strand
CTGAAAGAGATCTGCCAGGCGGATTTCTTCCACTTCGTTCATTTTGGATAGTATGGATGCGCAAGGACCGCCCTGTCCGCCGGCACCTACAATTAATATTTTCATTTTTCCCTCCACATTAGGTCTTGCAAGCTTTGGAAGTTATTGCTGGATAGTGGGGTTTTTTCCATAGAATACACCGCCATTTCCCGCTTTCCCAGCTCCTTGAAATATAATAGTTGGGGTACACATTGCTCGGGTGCGCAAACGCCGGTTTCTGCAATGTGGCCCGTTAGTATCATCTGTGCCACGATGGAAGGGGGAACTCCGGTATCCAAAGCCCCTGCCATGAATCCCCACTTTTGGCTGGTACGGATGATGGTTTCTACGATAATTTCTTTTTCTATTCCGTCTTTTTTACCTTTTACTTCGGCTCTTAAAACGTCGCAGTCATTCAAATCTCCATCGTTGGAATCATCATAGTTCTCTAAGTATTTGTTTACTACCGCCAAGGTGGTTTGCAACGGATTGACTTCGGATCCCTTTACTTGGACAGCTTCGTCCGTGGCAAATCCCAGTTGAGACAGAAAGCTGATACGGTCTTCAAATTCTTTGGGTAATGACAAGGTAAAAGTGGCATTTTGAATTCCTTTTTCTTTAAAGGATCGTTCAAACTGAGCCGGCTCTGAGTGAATGCAGTACATTCCTTCCGCCATGCCGATGGGTGGGGAGAAGGGAATCATCTTTTTCCCGGTACCCGGAGGCACAGGCATAAGTTTTCCGTCCTTTAAGATCCAGGGTTCCTTGGTATGTTCTTCAAAGATGGTGAGCAAGGAATAGGGAATGCCAATGACTGCTTCGGTTTGGGTGAAATCCCCACATCCACAAAAGATGTGTGCATCCGACACGGTATCCAACTGAGATACGGCATAGCCTGCCATCACATTGTTGGTAGGGGATGCCAAGTCGCATCCCCACTTCTTTGGCCTTCTGCTCATCGTAATCGGCGACGAGTACTTCTTTTTCTGTGGGACTTAATTCCGGGTCACACAGGTCCGTGGCTACGATATTTCCTTGAATTCCGGCACCTAATATTACAATTTTTTTCTTCATGGGCTTTCCCTTTCCCGCTCGGGCGGCTTTTTAGTCTATCTTCCTTGGTCTACCAATTCTTTTTTCATGGCAGCATCCCAATCTTTGGTCCCCAACAAAACGGTCTTGGTAGCGCGAACATAGATTTCTCGTTTGGCGGCTTCTTCGAAGAAGGGGACGGGCGGTATGCATTTTTCCGGAGCCAAAGCGCCTACTTTATTGATAACCCCAGTTCTCATGAGTTCTACGGCCCAAGCGGGAGCTCCGCCGATGTAGACTTGCGCGCCCATCAATTTCGGCCATTCTTTCACAGGGCGACAGATGACATCCAAGTCGTATTTTACTTTTTCTCCGTCTTTCATGCCGATGACTTCCGTCTTAATGATGTCACAGTCGTTGATGGTGGCGTCTGGATCATCAGGCTGAGAAGCCAACATCTTTTCCAGAAGTTTGGCCGGCCTTATTTTTTCGGAACCAATTTGCATTTCTTCTGGACTACTGAAGCCTAGCCCATGTAGGAAAGACAATTTTTCCAGTACTGGCTCCGCAAAACCAATGCGGTAGGTACAGTTTTTCAGGCCACGGTCTTTATAGGATTCGGCAACGGTTCCCACCTCCGAGTGCATCAGATAATAGGCTTGCTGTTCTCCTATGGGGCCGGAGTATTTCACATTGACAAGGCCGCTTCTAGGCTCAAGTTCCACATATCTACTGGCTGGGTCTTGCATCGTCAAGAGATTGGATTGGCTTCAGCCGCGAATATAAGTTATGATAATATAACAAAAATGAAAAATACGTTAATTGAAAATGAAAAATATAGTAAAATTAGTTAATATATGTTATGATAATACAACAATAATATTGATAAACTTGGAATCAAGGGGTATAATGAGGCTGTGGAATTCATTTTTATAAGGAGGTTTGAAGATGAACCATTTGATTGGAGAAAAGATTCGAAGTCTTAGGGAAGAAAAAAGGCTTTCGCAGGAGGAAATCGGAAACATTTTAGGTATTAGTAGACAGAGAATGGGGCGGATAGAAAATGGAGAATCCGACATTTCCTATGAAATGATATGTAGAATAGCTGATATTTTAGGTGTTTTGCCTAGTGACATAACGGATGTTGCCATAGAGGGAAAATCTCTGGGAATGTTGTTCAGAAATAGTGGTGAAAGCAAACTTAATTCGGAGTGTGAAAAGTTGTTCGACATCATTGACATTCTTTATGCCCATAAAAACATCTATGTTCGTACTACAAGGAGGTAATAAATTGAGCATCGATTACTACGGAATAGCAAGTTGCGCAAACCAACTAAGAGATAGTATGGGTGTTCGAAAGGGAGTCACAGACATTTTTAGACTGCTTGAAGAAAACGGTTACCAAAGTTTTCGATATCCATTGGGAGAAGACTCAATATTAGGAGCTTCTGCAAACTATGGTAAAGACAAGGTAATTATTACTAACTCATCAATGATATTGGCACGTGAAATTTTTACTGCCGCCCACGAACTCGGTCACCATCAATTACATCTTCAGAGAAATGGAGAAACGATAGTAGATTTTACAGGAGAACCTTTCGATTCCTGTGAGGAAGAAGCCAATTACTTTGCGGCATGTTTTCTGATGCCGAAACATGTAATGCAACGGTATGTTGAAGAAACATTGATGAAACCTGAAGGAGAGCTGTTATCAGGAATGGATGTTGCTATGATTCAATCCGTTTTTAATGTGAGCTTTGAGAGTGCTCTGAATAGATTGCAAACAATAAAGACGATTACGGAAGAAAATCGAAAAGACTTGGAAAAAGAGAAGGAACAGAAGTCAGTACGAGCTTTTTTGCGGGCAATAAATGGAAATTTGTTGCTTATGGAGAAAAGTGAAAAAAAACATATTCCTCATGAACTGTTGAGAATGGCCATTGATAATCATGGCAGAAAAATGGTTCCTTCGGATAGTTTGAAAAAGATATTCCAGGCTTTTGATATCACTTTGCAAATTGAAGATGAAGAGGATGCATATGATAAACAAGGAGAGTCAGAAGAGGGGAGAAAAAAGAAAAGAGTGGTTCATGAAAGCGACACTTGATACCAACATAATTATGCACCTATATGAGGTTGGGCTTGAGGAAATATTATTTAGTAGCTTCGAGGAAGTTTATGTGTATGATTTTATTATTAACGCAGAATTGAAAAAACATGGCAGTAAAAGCACGATAGATAAAGTGGAGAAGGATATCAGGGATGGTAGGATTATTGTAATCTCCAAAGTAGAATTACTAAAGATTGGTATGTGGTCAAGTTTTGAAAGGTATGTTTATGAGAATCGGATTATTTATAACCCTGGAGATTTGGGAGAAATATATGCGATTGCATTAGCAAAAACTTATGGGCTAACTATCTTAGCAACAGATGATACTAAGATGTATGGACCTCATTACATGTTAATCAATGATGTGAATTCTGAAATAATTCCTCTTGCTTTCTATGAATTATTTCTGTTAATGTTCTTGGAGGGTAGTTTGACAGATAGGCAGTTCATTAATTATTTTGATAAAGTAAACTCGCTATTTCAATATAGGCAAAATCTTGGGAGATGCATCAATCGATTTTATGACAGGTTTTGGGACAGCCCAATAAATCCAAGAGAAAAAATTTGGTTTGAAAGATGGTGTGCATCAAAAGACATTGACTGTGAATTCAAATATGATCAATTATGGGATGAAATTGAAAAACATTAGTTTTACGGACGTTATCTTTCGGGGGGTTTCAAGTATTCAATGGGACCGTGAAGGATAATTTCCTTCACCATTTCTCCCAGCTCTTCCACGGGGAGGGCCATGTCTTCTTCCACCATCCAGTAAGAGATAATGCCGATTTGGGCGGAAGCGATGTATTCGATGACATACTCCATATTCTTGGCCGGGGCGATTTGTTCCCGTTTGAAGATTTCATAGACCGTGTCTTTCACGATTCCCTTGATTTTATGTACAAAGTGGGGGTCTCCTGTGGGTCCTAATAGGATTTGCAGGATTTTTTTATTTCTTTGATAAAAGTCTACCGGGGGAAGAAAAGGAGAAAAATCCGCGTCTCGGAGAAGGGGCGGGATGACCCCTTGAATCATGATAACCAGTTCTTCGATGATTTCATCTTCCGTTCGTTCCAACAGATCGTAAATATCTCGATAATACACGTAAAAGGTGCCTCGGTTCAAATGGGCGTTGTCGGTAATTTCCTTTATGCTGATGTGCTCAATCTTTTTTGTGGCATAGAGATCGAAAAAAGCTTGCTTGATTTGCTTTTTGGTTTCGGCCACTTTTTTGGATTCTTCTTTCATGGTGGGTCTCCTTTGGTGTGGGAAAGGGGAATAATGGTTGCCCAACAAATGGGGCGGGATTGTTGATGGCTTTTTATGGAAGTTTTCTTATATAATAAGTATAAGACAACATGTTGGTGGATTCAATAAAGAGGTGGAAAACTTGAAGAATATGGAGTCGGATTGCATCCTACTGGAACAAGTCAGCAAATCCTATGGGGATAAAGAAGCCTTGAAGGAGGTTTCTTTGCGTGTTCCCTATGGGGGGATTTATGGGCTTTTGGGGCCTTCGGGGTGCGGAAAGACTACCACAGTAAAGATTATGTCCGGTATTT
>CALFUG010000174.1 GCA_937928455.1 uncultured Clostridia bacterium | reverse complement strand
TAGTTGACGTCAACTGACGTCAATTGGCATCAGTTGATGCTAGTTGACGGGACATACCATTTTTGTCGAATCTTCTTGCCTTCCAAAGAACAAAAAATATAGTATCCTATGACTGGGGTCAGGGATATCGATGATTCCTATTTTCAATCAACTCACACAGCAAGGTGAAATATTTTGACGAGGAGCTTACGAAAGAAAAGCAGCACAGGAATATACCATGTTATGCTAAGGGGTATTAATGGACAACCCATCTTCGAGGAGAATGAAGATCGGCATCGGCTATTGAGCACTTTTTTGAGGTACAAAAAAGTATGCGAATTTCAACTATTTGCCTACTGTCTTATGGAGAATCACATACATTTGTTGATCAAAGAAAAGGATGAAACCATTTCTCAGGTTGTAAAGAGAATTTCGGGCAGCTATGTATATTGGTACAATCGCAAATATGAAAGGAGTGGGTATTTGTTCCAAGGTAGATTCCTCAGTGAAGTGGTGGAAAATGACAGCTACTTCTTAACAGTACTTCGATATATCCATCAGAATCCGGTAAGAGCCAACTTGCAGAAAAGGGTGGAAGATTATCCATGGACCAGCTACCATTGTTACCTCCAGCAAAACCATAATTCCCGGGGTCGGTTCGGGGTCGGATCCCTCCAGCAAGACAGAACGACACCCGACCCCGAGATAACAACAAACAAAGAATTGGTGGATACGGACTATGTTTTGCAGTATTTTTCCCGGAATCCAGAGGACGCCCTTAACCGGTTCGTTGCATTCATAAATCAATATAGAGAAGAGGACCTCTTATGGCTTCCATCGTAAAAAGCCTGGGGATAGAAGGGGTAGAAGGATACCTGGTTGACGTGGAGATCAAAACCATCTTCGGCCAACCTATGGTTTCCATCGTGGGCTTGGGAGATATGGCCATCAAGGAGGCGAAGGAAAGAATTGTGGCGGCCATCAACGATGGTGGATATACTTTCCCGGAGATGAAAATCGTTATAAATTTGGCCCCTAGCGACATGAAAAAAGGTGGCTCTCACTTCGACCTCCCCATGGCGCTGGGAATCCTATTGGAAAAAGGCCAGCTGAAGATTAAAAGAAGAGAAAGATATGCCTATATCGGAGAGCTGTCCCTAAATGCAAAAATACGTTCCTGCAATGGAATTTTGCCCATGGTTATTGCCGCAAAAAAAGCCGGCATAAAAAATGTGATTGTCCCAAGGACCAATATCAAAGAAGCATTATTAGTGGGGGAAATGAATATTTTTGGATTTGACTGCATACAGGAAATGGCAGCATTCCTGGAAGGAAAATCAGAATATGAACCTCCTAAAGAAATTGAAGCGCAAAGCTCCCCCTCTCCCCATACGGTAGACTTTAAAGATGTACGGGGCCAGGATGCTCTGATTGCGTACATTGTTGTAGCGGCAGCCGGAGGGCACAATCTCTTAATGCTAGGAGCTCCTGGATGTGGTAAATCCATGATTGCAAAACGAATTCCCACCATACTTCCTGGTATGACCGAAGGGGAAGCCTTGGAAGTCACTAAAATATATAGTGTAGCGGGGATGTTAAAGGGAAATAATGGACTGATTCAGCAACGGCCATTTCGTGCACCTCACCACAATGCTTCCACCAACGCCTTGATTGGAGGAGGAAACAATGCTACCCCCGGGGAAATATCCCTTGCACACAACGGGGTATTGTTTCTGGACGAGATTGCAGAATTTACAAAAAGAACCCTGGACTCCCTCCGGCAACCCATGGAGGATGGAGTAGTAACCATATCAAGAGTGCGATACACAAACAGTTATCCGGCAAGTTTTATGCTGGTGGCTGCTATGAACCCTTGCCCTTGCGGCCACTACGGGAGTTCGAAATGCAAATGCAGCGATTACGAGATACTAAAATATCGGCAAAGAATATCCGGGCCACTCTTAGATCGAATGGATATACAGAAGTATGTCCAACCTGTTCGTTTTCAGGAACTGTCCAATCAGGCGGAGGAAGGAAATCGCTCGGAAGATTTACGGGAAAGGGTAGAAAAGGCCCGGAATATTCAGAAGAAAAGATTTAATGGAATCGATTCCATAAATTGCAATGCTCAAATGACAGGGAATCTTATCAAGGAGCATTGCCAACTTGACAAGCCGGGGTAAGACTTGCTGCAAAAGGCTCATGACCGCTATGAATATAGCGCTCGTTCGTATCACAAGTACTTGAAAATAGCCAGAACCTTTGCGGATTTAGATGGGGCTAAGACAATCCGGGAGACGGACGTGGCGAAAGCCCTTATGGCAAGAGACTTGGAACAAGAAAATATGGGCCTGATGGTGTTGTAGGAGGTTCGGATGGAATATTGGGTTTGGCTCAGTCAAATGAAAGGAGTCGGTGCAAGGAGTCAGCGAAAATTACTGGAGAATTTCATGACACCTCGAGCCGTATATGAGGCCTCGGAAGAAGAGCTAAGAAAAGTGCCGGGGATAGGCAACGTGCTATCTGAAAACATTCTTTCGGCCCGGTCATTGGCGGATGCTTATGATGTATTGGAAAAGGCTCATCAGAAAGGAATCAATATACTAACGTATAGCGATCCGATGTATCCTGACTGTGTCAAGACTGCTTTTGATGCGCCTGCGGTGTTATACTACAAAGGTAAATTTCATCAGGATATGGTGGGAGTAGCCATTGTGGGTTCCAGAAGATGTTCGGAGTACGGGAAAAGAATTGCGGTGGAAGCCGCTGGACATTTGGCCAATAATGGGGTTTCCGTTATAAGCGGTATGGCCAAGGGAGTGGATGGCTATGCCCATGTGTCCTGTATAAAGAGCGGGGGCTTCCCTGTTGCTTTTTTAGGGTCGGGTTTGGATGTGACATACCCCAAAGAGCATCAGCCTTTAATGGAAGGCATTGTTGCCCATGGAGTGGCGATTTCAGAATATCCACCGGGGACAAAAGCCAGACCGGAGCACTTTCCTCAAAGGAATCGGCTCATAAGCGCCTTTAGCCGCAAAATATTGGTGGCGGAAGCGGGAGAAAACAGCGGAGCTTTGATCACGGCGGAACATGGAAAAAAGATGGGCCGGGAAGTATTTGCACCCCCTCATAGTATTTATGGAGGCCAGGGTAAGGGGTGCAATCAATTGCTACAGCAGGGAGCCACTTTATATTTGGCACCAGAGCAACTGACAAATCAAGATGGTATAATAGAGGAGCACCATAGAAGTATGGGGTCTCACCCCAACTTGGTTTCTGGTTTGGGGGCAGGTACGTCTACTGGCGGAAAGGAACCGACAAGAGTTCTTCACAGAGGGAGCGCCGAGGAAAGTCTAGTGTTGAAAGCCCTATTTGAATCCCCCAAAACTATCGGAGAATTGGGTATAGCAACTGGAATTGGACAAATTGCCTTAATCGAAACCCTGGCTAAAATGGAAATTGATGAAATGATAGAAAGGTACCCGGGTGGCAGATTTATCATGAAATAGGCTAAAAGAATTGCTTGAAAACAGGGAATGGAGCAAACCAAAGCCATTGATACTAAACAGTGGGGTCGGTTCGGGGTCGGTTCGGGGTCAGGTACCTTTCTTAGACTATCTGAGGTACCCGACCCCGAACCGACCCCGGGATTTGAGGTGGAGCAATAGATGAATAAAACCTAGACGTTTTTCCAGATGGAGAGCCTCGTGCCTTCCATCTG
>CALFUG010000173.1 GCA_937928455.1 uncultured Clostridia bacterium | reverse complement strand
ACATTTCTGAAGATGTGACCAGAGCCATGATAGACCTCCTTTGTTGATGGTAGTAATAAGTTATAGACCAGGTTGGGTAATGATCTGCATGACTTCCTCCGGTGTGGAGTTGGAAGGCATGATAAAGTTTCCGGCTTTTATTTGGGTGGTAACACCCATATCATTGGCTAATTGAATAAAATCCTCGGCGGAACGAAACAAGCTAACAGAGACAAATTTTTCCCCGATGACTTCCAGAGATTCCCCCGGGTTGATATATACCGCATACATGACCACATCCTCCGGCGGAGCTTCCTCCTGGTCCGGGTTCATGGGAATGACCTCCGGTTCTTCTTCTAATTGGCTTTGTTTTTCCGCTTCGGCAATCATGGTGCTGGGATAGGCCATAATGGCATCGATACGATTCCATATCAGAAGTCCTGCCAAGACAAGAACCACAAGCACGATTACCAAGTCATTTTTGTTGTAAATCAGGTCTTTCAGTGTTTTCATACTTGACCCCCTCTTTATCCTTCGATTTCAATATATCATAGCTTTGACGGGGTTTCAACGGGTTTCGTTCCGCTCATCCGTAAGGAAGCTGTAACAAGAATGAAATTGTCTTGCGGCGGGGAATAAGGTATAATAACAGGGTATGGAAACCATAAAAATCAACCGAAATGAGGAACAACAACGATTGGATCGTTTTTTAAGGAAATACTTAAAGAACGCTCCTTTGAGTTATGTCTATAAAGCCATTCGAAAAGATGTGAAGGTGAATGGGCGCCGGGTAAAGGAAGACTATATACTTGCGGAAGGGGACGAAATCCAACTCTACATGTCTACCGATGCGCTATCGACCTATTTAAAACCCAATGAGCGGGAGAAAAGCAAACGTCAGTTCCGGATTGCCTATGAGGACGAAAATCTTATTGTGGTGGAAAAACCCTTTGGCTTGCTGACCCATGGCGACCAAACGGAAAAGAAGAATACCCTGGCAAATCAGGTGCTTTCTTACCTGATTGAAACGGGGGCCTATGTGCCTCGCATGGAGAAAACATTTGTACCATCTCCGGTGAACCGATTGGACAGAAATACCACGGGCCTGGTGATATTCGGGAAGAACGGTGAAACACTGATGGAGTTGAACCGATTGATTCGGGAGAGGGAAGCTATCCGCAAGTTCTATGTGACCATTGTGGCCGGAGAAATGAAGGAACCCCTTCAGCTAAAAGACTATATGTTGAAAGACGCCCGAACTAATACCGTAGAGGTGGCTTCCAGTTCCCGGGGAATACCGGGAGAAAAATCCATGGAAACACTGGCCACTCCCAAGAAGGTAAAAAAGGGCTATTCCCTGGTGGAAATCGAGTTGGTTACCGGAAGAACCCATCAGATTCGAGCCCATCTGGCTCAGGCAGGATTCCCGGTAATCGGTGATCCGAAATATGGCAGAGCTATGATTAATGAGAAGATTCGACAGAGATTTCATTGGAGTGCCCAGGTGCTTCATGCGACACGACTGGTATTTCAGAAGATGACAGGTCCCTTGGCATACTTGGAAGGCCTCCAGGTGGAAGCCCCGTTGCCGGACCATTTTCAGGAAATGGTGGATCAACTTTTCGAAGGAGTGAATGGATGACAGCCCAAGGAAGAGAAGGAAATTACAAAGCCAGATATCGACCTTATTTGATTGCCATGGCATTGGCATTTGTGCTGACCATGATTGTGGCACCGGAGCGGATGGAGGAGGACAGCATGTCTCCCACCATCGAAGAAGGCCAAGTGGTGGCATTGATGAAGATGGACTACTCGGAAAAGAGAGGTGCCCCGGAAAGAAATCAGATTGTGGTGTTGGATAAGCTGGTGACGGAAGAATGGCGAGAACAAGCAGGATATCGGAATGATAATCTGATTGGCCGAGTGGTTGGAATGCCGGGAGAGACTATTTCCGATGGGGAGATGTTGGGAGATTATCCCGGACCGGTTACTTTGACGGGGAATCAGATATGGTTGGTGCAGGATTCCTGGCCTTTCGATGGAGAAGAAGAGGATTACAACGGTCCATATTTGGACTCCCGAACCATGGGGCCGGTGGAGCTAACGGACATTAGAGGAAGGGCTCGATGGATTGTCTGGCCCCTGACAGAAATAGGAGGAATCAAGTAAGTGAAAGCATTTTTGAAAGATGTGCTCATTGCCATAGCCATCGCGGTATTGATTATTCAGTTTATCAAACCGACTATTATAAAGGAAAGTTCCATGCAACCCACCTTGTATGAAAACAACTATATCCTACTCAGCAAACAGGCATACAATTTGTTCGGGGATCCGGAATATGGAGATGTGGTGGTATTCCACTCGGACATTGAAGCGGTGAACGGAGAGAAAAAGGACTTGATTAAGCGAATCATCGGTCTTCCCGGGGACGAAATTACCGTGAAGGACGGGGTGGTTTATCGAAACGAAGTCCCCTTGACAGAGAACTATCTGATGGAGGATTATACCACCGGGACAGTGGAAGCATATCAGGTGCCGGAGGGCATGATGTTTGTCATGGGGGACAACCGCAGGGTCAGCCTGGATTCTCGAAGTGAGGATATCGGTGCCGTGCCCATGGATGAAATTTTAGGGAAGGCCGTTTGGAAGGTATATCCCTTTAACGAGTTTGGAAAGATCGAATAATAAACATGGGGAAATATAAAAATATTGCCACCAACAAGAAAGCCCGTCACGAGTATTTTATCGAAGATACCTATGAGGCAGGCATCGCGTTGACTGGTACGGAAATTAAATCCATTCGCCTGGGAAAGGTGAATATCAAAGAGAGCTTTGCCAAAATTGAACAGGGGGAGCTGATTCTCTATGGAATGCATATTAGCCCATATGAACAGGGGAACCGATTCAATGTGGACCCGATACGACCCAGAAAGCTGCTTTTGCATAAGCAGGAAATTCGAAAGCTCATCGGCCTGACCACCCAAAAGGGACTGACCCTGGTGCCCTTGAATATTTATCTGAATAATGACGGCAGGGCCAAAGTAGAAATCGGAGTGGCTCGGGGAAAGAAAATTTATGACAAAAGAGAGGATTTGGCAAAGCGAGATGCCGCCCGCAAAATGGAGCAGGCTGTGAAAAAGTATCGATGAGCAGAGATCCAAGAGGGTATCGTAACCAAATCGTAATGAATATAATGGGGAATATGGTGTATAATATAGGTGATGTTCAATCCAACGTGGGGGTGTAAAGGTTTCGACGGGGGTGTGGAACAAGGATAAGCGAGTCGCAGTTTGCTCAGTCTGCGTTAAAAAGGGCACGTTAAATACAAACGCTAAAAATAATAACTCTTACGCATTAGCAGCATAGCTGCCTGCCGCCTAATTTAGCGGCGCGTCGTCGACCTGGGTTTCCCTGTAGGCTCAGAACTCGACGTCATTTATACAGGACAACTCTATGTGAGCTCCCAGTAGCATAGGGGAACCATGGGATAGGAAAACCTTTAGCCTGCCGAATCGGCGATTGGAGTTCCGAAACAACAAATGATCGGCTGCACTCGGAGAAAGTCTTTCGGAAATGCTTTCGGACGTGGGTTCGACTCCCACCACCTTCACCACATAAAAAATGGGGCCATGAGGCCCTATTTTTTATGTAATATAGACAGAGGGAGTCGAACCCGAAAGGGCAGGAGCGTGAGCGAAAGCGTCCGGCGGACGGTTGAGTA
>CALFUG010000172.1 GCA_937928455.1 uncultured Clostridia bacterium | reverse complement strand
ATACTTCCTTAAATGGCTCTGCCGGAGTGGTGGATGCCCATGGAGCCGAGGGATTCCTTCCTTCCTACAATTGGGCAAAGGGAAACATAGACGGCTATATGAATATTGCAGGAACCACCATTACCAAAACGGTATTGAAGAGAAGAGATACCTGTTATGCTTGCGCTATACGGTGTAAGGGAGAGGTGGAAATCCCCGGTCGGGTAGATCCTAAATATGGTGGGCCGGAGTATGAGACCTTGGCCACTTTTGGATCTTATTGCGGCGTAAACGATTTGGCGGACGTGTGTGAAGCCAACATGATTTGTAACATGTATGGCATGGATACCATTTCCTGTGGAGCCACCATTGCCTGGGCCATGGATGCCTATGAAAAGGGACTGTTAACCAAAGAGCAGACCGATGGAATGGAATTCCACTTCGGGAAGGGTTCTTTGTTTAAAGAGATTCTGCCCAAAATTGCCAAAAGAGAACCGGGAATCGGTGCCCTGCTTTCTTTAGGCAGCTACGAGGCGGCCAAAACCTTGGGGCAGGAGGCCTTGGATTTAGTGGTAACTTGTAAGAAGCAGGAGTGGCCGGCGCATATGGTACAGATGAAACCCAACTTAGCGATCAACTATGCTGCCAATCCCTTTGGCGCGGACCATCAATCTTCGGAGCACGACCCGGCGTTGATGGCACCGGAGGATGATCAAAACTGGTTGTGGCCCAATATGCTGGAATCCTTCGAAAAGGTTTCTGCTTACGGAGTTCTGGATGATAACAAGGCCAAGTTTGCAGGTGCCACTCAAAAGTTCTATTCCATGATGGACAGTCTTTGTCTCTGTCAATTTGCCTGGGGTCCGGCATGGCAGCTCTATGGACCATTAGAACTACTGGATTACTGTAAATACGGAGCGGGCTGGGAAGCCACCCTGGAAGAGTTACAGGAAGTGGGAGAACGGCGAATCGCCATGATGAGAATGTTTAACGCCAAGAATGGGTTTGACCGCAAGGATGACGTACTTCCTAAAAAGGCGTTTCTTCCCATTACCTATGGAGAAGGGGAGGTGGCCCAAATTACACCGGAGGGGTATGAGAAGACTTTGACCGCATACTATGAAT
>CALFUG010000171.1 GCA_937928455.1 uncultured Clostridia bacterium | reverse complement strand
TACTGGTACAAGAAGAGGACCAAATTCTATACCAAAAAGAGGACTGGAGGGTGGTGACAGAACGAGCCCCTTCCGCCGAAGAAACAGAGGATTTGGAATTTGCCATGAAGGTAGTGAAACACGTGAAGTCAAATGGAATTGTAGTGGCCAAGCAGAAGGGAACCCTGGGGATTGGACCGGGCCAGGTGAATCGCATTTGGGCGGTGGATCATGCCTTGAATCGGTCTCTTTCAAGTACTAAGGGAGCTGTTATGGCTTCGGATGCTTTTTTTCCTTTTGAGGATTGTGTGGAAAGAGCAGCGGAAGCAGGAATTACAGCCATCATTCAGCCAGGTGGGTCAATGAATGACGAAGCTTCTATTCGGAAGGCCAATGAAAAGGGTATTACTATGGTCTTCTGTGGCACACGTCACTTTAAGCACTAGAAGAAAAGCGGAGAGAATGAAATGAATGTATTGGTGGTAGGTGGTGGTGCTCGGGAGCATGCCATATGCTGGAAACTTCGACAATCTTCAAAGCTAACGAATCTATTTTGCACTCCGGGGAATGGTGGGATTGGAGAATTGGCAGAATTGGGCAATGTGGCGGTGGATGATATTCCAGGGCTGGTGAAGTTCAGTTTGGAGCACAATATAGACTTTGTAGTTGTGGGTCCGGAAGTTCCATTATCCATGGGGATAGTGGATGAACTTGGGAAGGCTGGGATTTCTGCATTTGGGCCAAACAAACAATGTGCGCAGTTGGAAAGCAGCAAAATATTCACCAAAAGGTTTTTAAAACGTCATCGGATTCCCACAGCTCAGTATGTAGAATGCTACAGCCAGGAGGAGTGCCTTGGAAATCTGGGCATTTTCTCTTACCCTATGGTTCTGAAAGCAGACGGATTGGCGGGGGGAAAAGGTGTAATTATTGCTGAAAATAGAGAAGAAGCCATTGTAGGAATGGAAACACTCATGGAACAGAAGGCTTTTGGCACAGCAGGTGACAGGGTAGTGATAGAAGAGTTTCTCAGTGGAGTAGAAGCATCTGCGCTTTGCTTTGTGGATGAGAACAGAATTCTTCCCATGGATTCTTGCCAAGATTACAAGCGGATTCGGGACAATGACCAGGGACCCAACACCGGAGGGATGGGTAGTTATTCTCCCAGCCTACTCTTTAACAAAGAACGTTGGGAACTTCTTAGAAAAGAAGTTTTGGAGCCTACCTTGGTTGGATTTCAAAGGGAAGGACTTTCCTTCAAGGGTGTCCTATTTATCGGCCTAATGTGGTCAGATCAGGGGTGGAAAGTGATCGAATTCAATACGAGATTTGGAGATCCGGAAACCCAGTCCTTACTACCCAGATTGAAGAATGATCTGTTGGAAATAATGGTAGCTACTGTGGAAAATCGTTTGGATGAGGTTCGACTGGAATGGGATGACCGTAAAACGATTACTGTAAACCTGGTTTCCGAAGGATACCCGGGGAAATATAAAACAGGAGAGGAAATCTTTGGGATGGAGAAAGTAGCCCATGACATACTCCTTTTTCATGGGGGAACCCGCAGTGAAAAAATCAGCAAGGATATTCTTTCTTTCCGAACCGATGGTGGGCGAGTGATTTCGGTAACCGGATTGGGGGAAACATTAGAAGCAGCTCGGGAGAAGGTCTATCATAATA
>CALFUG010000170.1 GCA_937928455.1 uncultured Clostridia bacterium | reverse complement strand
AGCTTTCTCAAGCTTTCGATGTACTGTTCTCCCGTCATTAACATTTCAGCTTCACTCCTTTTTCTATTATGCTATATGGTTAACGGTTATAAACCTAATGGTTCCTATGTTGGTGAAACATACAAGTTTTTCTTTCGCTAAATTTCTTTATTCAATATCTTTTTGGCCATATCAATTAAATCTTGAGAAACAGAGGTATCCAGAACCACATCCTTCACCTCCGGCAATTCAGACATCAATATTTCTTTCACCACGTTCTCGATGGTTTCCTGGGCGGAAGGACACTGTCCGCAAGCACCCGTCATCCTCACATAGACAACACCTGCTTCCCACCCCGTCACCAGGGCGCCCCCATAATGCTCTGCCAGTTTGGGGTTCACTTTATTTTCTACTACACGAGTTATCTCATCTAATGTCATAAGTATCTCTCTTTCTATATGAATCACCATGAAAATTATACCTTTTATAAAAGTGAAATACAAGAACAAAGCTGCGATTTATTGGGACTATAATGTGAAATAAAAGAGGCCATTTCCGTTGGAAAAAGCCCATTTTTTATTCTCAGTTATTTCAAAATATTCCGACCATTATTGCTGGTCCAAATCGGCTCCCGACCATCCACCTTTTCCCAATGCTCCAACACATGGGATAGCATTCGGTACAGTGCCCCATTCCCCGAAGAACACCAAACATTATGTACCCTGGAGCCGGATAGACGAGTCGCTACGGTGATTTCCACATAATCATGGGTTAATTCCACTTGCTCTACCTTATACAAGGGTACTCGCACTGGAGCAATTCGCTTTTTTTGATCCAAATCATCTCCAAAATATAAACACTTATCCGTAACAATCATGTTGTAATTTTTGTTTCCCTGATAGTATTCTTCATATTCCGGCTTGAACCCTCCTGACTCCTCGCTATAGCGGTACAAGTGATGGGTTCTCATGTCACCAAATACCAGCAAAAAATATGATTCCAAGACTCTTTCCTCCGGTGAAAACCGACACATTTTGCCGTATGTTTTTCGAAAAAACTCTTGAATCCCCGGTTCTCCCGCCATTTGATAAATGGTATCGAAAATCTCCGCTTGGTTTTCTTCGACGAGGTCATCCTTCGGTTCCCGAAGGAGTTTTTTGACTTTCATCTTATAGGCACTGGAGGATTTACTTTTTTGACCCCCTTGCTTGCTTCGTTTCGTGTACACCATGATGCCAACCAACATTATCAGTATTAATAACCACTCCATGGGCATTCCTTTCTTTCGTTACATTATCCACTTTCATTATCATTATAACAAAAAGAAAAGGCAGTGACTATCCCTGCCTTTTCTCCATAGCATTCTTATTATTTTCAAGAAACTTTCCTATATTGCCAATCCCAACAATCTAGGCAACCATAAAGATAAACCCGGAACGTAGGTAGTAACCAGCAGAGTGGGAATCCACCCGAAAAAGATTAAGTACGTCGTTGTACGTAACATCTCATTGACCGGTGCTCCACCAATACGAGATCCCAGATACAAGAAAGGTGCAGTGGGTGGTGTCACACAGCCTAGCCCCAGATTGACGCCGATGAGGGCCGCAAAATGGATAGGGCTGATTCCCAATTCCGTAACT
>CALFUG010000169.1 GCA_937928455.1 uncultured Clostridia bacterium | reverse complement strand
TTTCCCTGAAGTTTCATGAGAAATTTGGGTTCCGGGAAGTGGGCCGGCAGGAAGTCTACGGAGGGGAAAAGGTGGTTTCCTTACAGAGTGCGGAGATTGGAGAATGTCTTTCTCAAAACAGATATAAAGACTGAGAATGATAGTACTATATAGCATAGAAATAGCAAGAACATAAGGTACAAGAACATGTTCTTGCTATTATATTGTTTTTGATATAGAATAAGGAAAAGGGGAAAGGAGGGTCGAATGTTTATAGGCAGAGAGAAGGAATTGAAGGTTTTGGAGAACCAGTACCGTAGCGGTAAATTTGAGTTCACGGTTCTTTATGGCAGAAGACGTATCGGGAAAACGCATTTACTGAAACAGTTCATGGTTGGGAAAAAAGCAATCTACTACATGGCCACGGAATCTGGAGAAATCTCCAACTTGGAGCTGCTGTCGAAGACGGTTTTGCAAAATGAAAACAAGGGGCCCAAGGCAACCTTCTCCAGCTATGAGGACTTGTTTGATTATGTGGGGGATTTGGCGCAGAAAGAGCGCCTTATATTTGTAATCGATGAATACCCTTATCTTGCGGAATCTTGGCCTGCCATTTCTTCTGTTATACAGAAGTATTGCGATCATTTATGGAAAGAAACCAGGCTTCATTTGATTTTGTGCGGGTCTTCCATGAGTTTCATGGAAAATCAGGTGTTGGGAGCAAAAAGTCCTCTTTATGGAAGAAGAACTGCACAAATAAAGTTAAAGGAATTCAACTACTTTGAAACGGAAAAATTTCTGAGAGGAATGGATAAGGAAACCATTGCCACACTTCATTGTGCTACCGGTGGTGTTGCGGAATATCTGACCTATGTGGATAAAAAGGCCAGTCTGGAATCGAATTTGGTATCCTTATTTTTCACAGATACCGGTAGGTTGTATGAAGAACCCATGAACTATCTAAAACAGGAGCTGAGAGAGCCAAAGGTATACAACAATATTTTAGATGCCATAGCCAGAGGGGCCAGTCGTAATAACGATATCGCCATGAAAGTTCACCTGGCCTCCGGAGCTCTCAACAAATATCTTCAACAACTGATAGACCTTGGAATTGTAGTAAAGGAAACACCTGTGGGGGGGAAAAGCAATCGCAAATCCATCTATCGGATTCGTGATGGCTCTTTTCGCTTTTGGTACCGGTTTGTGTTTCCGAATAGCAGTGTCATTCAATTGGGCCAAGGGCAACGTTTGTATCGGGAGTATATAAAGAGCAGCCTATCTGAGTATATGGGAGAAGGTTTCGAAGAGATATTTTTTGACTTTTTTGATTGGATGAATGAAAAAGGAACGTTTCCTGTCTTGATGACGCAACGAGGCCGGTGGTGGGGAAACAATCCAGCGAAAAAAAGAGAAGAAGAAATTGATTTGGTCGGTATGGGAGAGAATACGGTTGTTCTTGGCGAAGTGAAGTGGAGAAAGGAACAAACCAATATGGCAGTCTTGAAGAATTTGATGGAAAAGGGGCACTTTTTCCAAGCGGAGGAGAAGTACTTTGTTCTTTTTAGTAAAAATGGATTTACAAAGGATGTGAGGGAGTATGCTGCGAAAGAACCCACAATCATACTAAAAGATTTCTTGGCGGAGACATAGAATTGGAAGCAGGCTAGAAAGTGGAAATGAAGACTGAAAAACATAAAAGAATGGTGAAACAACAAGCGAAATGATAAGAAGGGGGACCATATGAGTCGAGATACGGAGAAGGTTTTTAGAGAGTTGCATGCATTTTTAGAAGGAAAAGAGTTTGCAAACGAGGAGGATACGAACAAGGCAATCCAAGAATTTATGGATCGATACAATAATGAACAAAGGCCGGTAGATGATTTCGGAGAAGATGCGTGGGGATATCTAGACAGAGCCTATGAAGCCGAAACGTTGGAAGAGACATTAAAGTATGCAAAAATAGCATTGAAGTTGGATAAAGACTTGGTAGATGCAGAACTTGTAATCGCGGAGATAACGGCCAAGGGTTTTCATGACTTATTAAAAAAGTATGAGCAGATGATCAAAAAAACTGAAAAAAGGCTAAAAGAGGAGGGATTCTTTGAGGAAGATTGTGTCGGGCATTTCTGGGGCATACTAGAAACGCGACCTTATATGCGTTTGAGATATCACC
>CALFUG010000168.1 GCA_937928455.1 uncultured Clostridia bacterium | reverse complement strand
TAACAAAATAACAATCCATATATAGTAAACACTATATCTTGTGGAATTGCAAGAGATTTTTGATATTTCCTTGTCAATTTTTCAGGTATGATGTATACATAATACCTGACCGATATTTGAGAATTTTCATACGATTCTTCAAACCATTGAAAAGACTCATGCCTTAATGTTTTAATTGTGAATTATTTAACTTTTATGAAATTAGCCATGAACATGCCCCGGCATATTACTCCCGGGGCAAACATGTCAATCCACTATTAATTGAACCGTAGAGTCTTTCTTTTCCGTGTTATTTAGACGCCACTTTTACCGCCTCTTCAAAAATAGTAAGTCCTTTTTCTAAGTCCTCTCTTGAGATATTTAAAGGAGTCGCAAAACGGAACCCATTCCCATAAACGCCGCAACTTAATGTCAACATTTTGTTTTTTAAGCAGTAATCTTTAACTTTGTTAAGATAGTCTGCACTGGGACTATTATCATCCGGATTCACAAACTCCGCGGCTACCATAAGACCTAGCCCACGTACATCTCCAATGATTGGATTTTTCTCCTTTATTTCCATCAATCTGGATTTCAGATATTCACCTTGAGTTGCAACATTTTCTAATATGTTCTCTTCTTCCATTAATTCTAAGACAGCTAGGGCAGCTGCGGCACAAACGGGATGACCTCCGAATGTAGTACCGTGCATTCCAGGCAACCAACCGCCCATGATTTCTTTTGTGCTAACGATAGCGGACATAGGAAGTCCTCCAGCAATGGCCTTTCCGAGAGTCATTATATCCGGTACAATACCAAAATGCTCGGATGCAAACATTTTGCCCGTACGACCAAAGCCGGATTGTATTTCATCGAAGATGAGTAAAATATTGTTCTCCTTGAGCATCTTATTCAAACCATCCAGATACTTTTGAGGAGGTACAACATACCCGCCTTCTCCCATCACCGGTTCCATGATCACAGCCGCTACATTGTCCGGATGGATGAGATAATCAAATGTCCACTGTAATTCTCTGAGACATTCTAAACTGCACTTATCACACGTGGTGTTGTAGGGGCAGCGGAAACAGTTAGGATATGGCGTGAAATATACAGAAGGAAGCAAAGGTTCTTGATTTTTTCTATACTTAGAATTAGAGCCCATTATAGATGTTGCTCCCAGGGATCTCCCGTGAAAGGATCCCCTCATCGCTATGATTCCAGGTCTTTTCGTGAAATTACGTGCCAACTTAATCGCTCCGTCATTGGCCTCGGAACCCCCATTACTGAAGAATACCATATCTAAGCCATCCGGGGTCACTGAAGTAAGTTTTTTGGCGAATTCCAAAGTAGTCGGATAGTTGACAAGATTGAAAGACGCATCAATAAGACTTTCCGCTTGTTTCTTAATGGCTTCCACAATTTTGGGATGACAATGGCCAAATGCATTCACTGCAATACCCTGTACAAAATCCAGATATTCTTCACCATTAATGTCTGTTAAGTAGGCTCCTTTCCCTGAAGCCATTACCAAATCTGTTGCTTTAGCCAACGCAGGGCTTAAATACTCTTTGTAATCTTCGAATCTCATTGTAAACCTCCTAATTCTGAATAGTTGTTATTATAATTACAACCCTATTTTGTTGTAGTCTGTTCATCTAGTGTTAATATGAAATTTTACTGGTATTACACCAAATGCCCATACGACCTGCCTCTTTAATCAATTCATCTCGGAAGTCCGGATGAGCGATATTAATTAAAAGCTCTGTTCGTTCCCAAGTGGACTTTCCTTTAAAATTAGCCATCCCATATTCTGTAACTAAGTTATGAACCCCCGCTCTAGGTACCGTAACAATCGAACCTTCCGGTAAACGAGGTACAATAAGAGATTCTTTGGTTCCATCCTTCCTCTGCCGGGTGGAAGGTAGACATAGGAAACTCTGACCTCCCTCTGATTTAAACGCGCCCATGACAAAGTCTAATTGCCCTCCATTTCCTCCGATATGTTGCCACACATCTGATTCAGAATTGACTTGCGTAAATAAATCTACTTGTAAGCAGCTGTTGATAGATACTACCTTGTCATTGCTTCCAATGGTTCCAATATCATTAACATATTCAACCGGCGCGCATGTGCAAATGGGATTGTCATCCAGAAATTCATAGAGTTCTTTGGAGCCTTGGGCGAAGGTATAGACAATCTGCCCTCTATCCAGCTTCTTGTTACCCGTTATTTTACCTTCCAAATACAGGTGATAATAAGCATCAACTAACATTTCCGAATGTACACTCAGGTCCCCAATGTCAGAATCCGCAATCATTGTGCCCACATAATTGGGAATTCCCCCGATACCTAGCTGCAAGGTGCTTCCGCTGTCAATCTTTTCTACAATCTGCCTAGCGATGGCTTTATCCACATCATTGGCTTCTTTTGCCCGGATAATAGGCATTTCGATATTGCTTCCCTCTACTACCATATCCACCTGTCCAATATTGATACTAGTTTTGAAGCCCAGTGCTTTGGGTTGGTTATTATTTACTTCTACTATGACTTTTTTCGCTTTTCCCAATATCCCCCAATATTCAGCTACCTGAGGACCTAGGTTAAAATTCCCCCAGGCATCCATAGGCCCTACTTGAAGCATGGCTATATCAATATCTCCCACTGTTTCGGCCCAATACTTAGTATTCTCCCGAAACTGTACCGGAATATACCAACAACAACCCGCTTTGTTCATTTTTCGATCAAATCCACTCATGTGCGTACTCAAATATTTGAAGTGTTTCGATTCCGGGTCTGCCTCCAATACTGCCGGGGCATGAGGATATGCCCAAATCGTAGTACATACCTTGACATCAAACAGCTCTTCCACTCGCTTAGCTAGAGCCTTATCTAAATCTACCACCAAGCCGTTAAATAATCCATAATGAATCCGATCACCCGACTTAACTACTTTTACAGCCTGATCCGCGGTGGTTAATTTTCGTTTGTACTCTGTTTGGATGTCTCGATGATTGCTAATTATTTTTGTTCTATCCATCTGACTTCGCCTCCGATTAAACTATACTACCTCGACAATAACAGCAGTTCCCATGCCTCCTCCGGCACATAAAGTGGCTACACCATACCGATTGTTTCGTCGTTTCATTTCATAAATTAACGAAATAACAATACGGGCTCCCGTGGCGCCTACCGGATGGCCCAATGAGATGCCTCCACCGTTTACGTTCAATTTATTTATATCAATGCCTAATTCCTTTTGACAGGCCAAACATTGAGCGGCAAATGCTTCGTTAATCTCGAAAAGCTCCATCTCATCCAAAGAGAGCTGGGCCTTTTTCAATGCCTTATAAGTTGCACTAACCGGACCTATACCCATTATTTCAGGGTCGACTCCCGTCGTTGCTACCGACACAACTCTGCACAAAATAGGAATTCCCATCTCTTTGGCTTTTTCCTCTTCCATCAACAATACACCGGAGGCCGCATCGTTCATTCCGGAAGCATTGCCAGGCGTTACAGTACCTTCTTCGATAAAGGTTGCCTTCAATTTTGAAAGCCCTTCCAAAGTAACATCTCTTTTGGGATACTCGTCTTTATCAAAGGTTACTTCTGATTTTCTACTCTTTACTGTGACCGGAACGATTTCTTCGTCAAACTTCCCATCATCCTGGGCTTTCGCCGCCCTTTGTTGACTTAAAAGAGCATAGGCGTCTTGTTCTTCTCTGGTTACATTATACTTCGCGGCCACATTCTCTGCAGTAACACCCATACCTGGGCCAATCCCTAAATTAGTCAGGGAGTCCCACATGGAATCTCTTAATTCCATGTGGCCAAACTT
>CALFUG010000167.1 GCA_937928455.1 uncultured Clostridia bacterium | reverse complement strand
AATGTTTTATCCAATGCGCAAAGGGCCAAGAGTGATGGTGGGGGCACTGTGACCTTATCTGGAGTGGGAGAGGGTACGGTAGCCGTCATCTTTGATACCACGGAAGTAGCCCGTTATCAGGTAAATTTCCGAACGGGAGAACTGTTTTAGATGGAAGGAAAAATCATTCGGGGAGTGGGTGGATTCTACTTTATAAGACCCATAGATGGTGGAGAAGAAGTTCCATGCAGAGCCCGTGGCATATTTAAGAAACAGGGCATCACCCCCATGGTGGGAGATTGGGTGGAATGGAGTCTTCTGGAGGATAGAACCGGGGTAGTGGAAAAAATTAAGCCAAGAAGCAATTGGTTTATACGACCACCCATTGCCAATGTGGATACGCTTCTGGTGGTAATGTCCTTTCATAAACCCCGCTATAATCTGTTGATCTTGGACCGGCTGTTGGTGATGGCGGAAAAAGGAGATGCGGGTGCTAAAATTTTGATGAATAAGGTGGATTTGGCCACCCAAGAAGACATAGATAGCATTCGGGCAATTTATGAAAACACATATCCCTGTTTTTTAGTCAATGGGTTGACAGGAGAAGGGTTGGAAGAAATAAAGGCTGGTTTAAAAGGTTCCTCTGCCGCCTTGGTGGGGCCTAGCGGTGTGGGGAAATCTACCCTGCTAAACGACTTATTACCGGGAGCTTCGGCTTCCGTGGGTGAAATTAGTACGAAAACCGAAAGAGGCAAGCATACCACGAGGCACGTGGAAATATTCTCCATTCAAGAGGATACCGATTTATTTGACACTCCTGGATTCACTTCTTTTGACACGGTAGGAGAGGAGTCTCGTGAATTAGCCTCCTGTTATCCGGATATGATAAAATGGTCTTCTCAGTGTCGTTTTCATAATTGTCAGCACTTGAACGAACCGGGTTGTAAGGTTCGGGAAGCCCTGGAGGAGGGCTGGTTGCCCAGAAGTCGTTATGAATCCTATCGTCAGCAGATGGATGAACTGATGACAAAGGAGAGAAATAAGTATTCTTAAGTAACCGGATTTTTCGGGAAGCGAAGGGAGTTACCATCATGAACCAATTAGCACCCTCCATCTTGTCTGCGGACTTTTCCAGACTGGGAGAAGAAGTAAAAGCCATTGAAGCTGGCGGTGCACATCTCATTCATGTAGATGTTATGGATGGCCATTTTGTGCCAAATATCAGTTATGGGGCCACGGTGATGAAGTCTTTAAACGGGAAGACATCCCTGCCTTATGATGTACATCTGATGATTGAAAACCCAGATCAATTTGTGGCGGACTTTGTTACACCTCAAACGGAATATATTACCGTACATCAAGAGGCGGTGCGCCATTTAAACCGAAGCATACAGTGGATTCATTCCCATGGAGTAAAGGCGGGGGTTTCCATCAATCCAGCCACTCCATTGGTTGTTCTTGAGAATATACTTTCGGATGTAGAGTTGGTTCTCATCATGTCTGTGAATCCCGGATTTGGGGGACAAAAACTGATTCCGGACTGCCTAGACAAAGTGAAGAAGTTGCGGGAATGGAGAAAACAGAAGGGATATGGGTTTCAAATTCAGATGGATGGTGGCATTACCTTGGAAAACCTGGACCAGGTCTTGGAAGCCGGTGTGGACATTGTAGTAGCTGGTTCCGCCATATTCCATACCCAGGATATTGAGAGTACCACCCGCCAGTTTATGAAGAAGTTGAACGGCTGATGTGACACGGAAAAAGAATAGCGCTTTCGGCCTTCCCCATCGGGGAAGGTTTTTTATTGGAAAGGAGGGGTGTCGCTTATTGACGATTGACGGGGGGGAAGGAGAAGCTATACTTAAAGTATGGTAAAATATGGTAAATATAACTCAAAAATTACATGGTCTCATCATGGAAAACCCTTCATCGGTATTTTATTGATGGTCTTGGCAGTCTTGGGATTTCTGTATTGGGAGAAAGAGGGCAGACAGCAGTACCAAGAAGAAACGGTTCTCATGTCCGCACACCCTATCATGGAGGGACAAGTGATACATTCTCATGATATCAAAGCAGTATCCTTGAACCGAAGCTTGGTGATAGAAGGGGCTTTGTCTCCTCACGAGGCGAACTCGTTGATCAACAAAGAAGCCATTCAATATATTCCGGGAAATATGGTTTTGGTCTCCCCCTACTTTACAGAGAAACGATCATTTCTGCCGAAAGGTCTTTCTTTGTTTACCATACCGGCTCATTGGATCTATTCTCGGAGCAGTACCTTGCGGCAAAAGGATTGGGTTGATTTTTACAGCCGAAATGGTGAAATTCATTTCGGCTGTTACCAGGTGGCCTTTGTTAAGACCGGTGAAGAAGAAGAAGTTCAGAGTGTGGATGCGGCTGGGCGGCCCCTCGCTATTATGGAAAGAAATCAGAGCACGGGGCTGATTCATCATATTGAAGTTCTTTGTTCCATTGAAGACTATGGCCTGCTGTATCGTCATGTTTCGGAAGAGGGAGGACAGTTTCTTATTGTGCAACGGGAGGAGGAATAGGATGTATATTACCTTTCATGGAACGGATCATAAAGTGGGCACCACCTTGTTGGCGCAAACCACGGCAGAGTGGTATGCACAAAACCGGCCCAAAAACAAGATATTGCTGGTTGCGTTCAACCGAAGAAGGAGTTGCGATTTTATACGAGAAGCCCCTCCTTCTCTGGAAACATTCCGTGTGCCGGAAGAAGGAACCACACCTTCGCCAGAACAGTTATTTCGCCGATTTCAAGTACAAGGGAATTTGTATGTGATGGCAGGATTGGAACAGGAGTGGAATGATCGGCGCTATTTTCCCAGTTATGTAGAGAGTGTTTTGGATAAAGCCCACCGTTATTTTCAGGTTATCATTGCGGATACGGGCTGTGACTTGGATAGTGGTCTCGCCTTAGGGGCATTACAGCATCCCGGCTGTCATGTGCTTGTTACCACACAAAATGAAGGAGCCCTAGCCAGGTGGGAAGAGCAAAGGGGATTGTACCAGCAAATGGAAATTTCCTTTTTCATGGCAATTCTAAATAAATATCACAAAGACCATCCTCTATCCCTTTCTTATGTTATGGAAAGATTGGACGAGATTCGGGGGCTATGGATTAGTGTACCGTTTGCTCCGGACGGATACCGGGCGGAATGGGAAAAGAGAAGCCTATTGAGCTATCATCATCGGGCATGTCATCGGCAGCTAAAACTATTGGTGAGCTATTTTAATTTGTGGGAAGAGAGGCATGCACAATGAATCGAGAAGAATTCTATTTGGAGGACCAATTGCATGGTCCTTTGAAAGCAATGGAAGACTCTCATTTCTATGGACCATTTTACGAAGCCTGCTCCGCAGCCCAAGAAGCTTTTCAAAAACAGTGGGAAGAGTCGGGAGAATTCATGGAAGAGCTTTTGGACATACAGAAGAAGGCGATCATGGGATATCCAAGAGAGGTGGACTATTTTTTGAATCGAATCCGGGCTTTTACGAAAGAGGAGGGAAAGGAACAGGTGGCCTTTCCCCCCTGGTATGAGGATCTATTCCAAGGGATTTATCATGAAAACTGGGGGATGGGACCTCTGGCTCAATGGTTTTCTTCCGCATTTCAAAATTCCGGATCAGCTAAGGTCATTGGGGACCGTATCTACTTCTTGGAAAACGGAAGAATGGTACTGAAAGAACAGAAGTTGGGGGCTTCCAGAAGAGCCCAGTTAATTCGTGCCTTGCTGCTTTTAAAGCCTGGCGAGAGACTGACTCAAGATTTTCATGAGCTATATCTGATTGATGGTACACGGGTGACTATCTTCAAAGGAGACTTGGTGAAACCCAATCAGGATGTGATTGTTTTTCGAAGATATATTATACCGCGATATACTTTTGAGGAGCAGAGTCAACGCGGAACCATTCCAAAAGCGGCCATTCCCTTGTTTTATAACATGGTACAACTAGGCTTTAATGTTGCCTTCTTAGGGGCAGTGAGAACCAGTAAAACCACATTTTTGTCCACCTGGCAAAGCCATGAGGATCCCTGCTTGGAAGGAGTCCTGCTGGAAACGGATCCCGAGATTCCTTTGCATCGATTGATGCCGGAAGCTCCCGTTATCCAGCTATTGGCAGATCAGGAAAGGCTTACGAGGATTACGAAGAACTTAATGAGAAGCGATGCGGACTACATTATTATGGGGGAAGCGAGAGAAGGGGTTGCTTTGGATACCCTTCTGCGGATTACCAGTAAGGGCACCCGGCGAGTAAAAATCACATATCATTGCGGAGAACCCAAAAAATTTCCTTATGATGTGGCCGCAGAGATTGTTCGCTCATTGGGAGGAGACATTGAATTTTTTGCCCGGAGAGTGGCGGGAGCCTTTGATTTTCTTTTCCACTTTGTACAATTGAAGGACAAAAACCAAAAACGACTCAATAGTATTTATGAAATGAGCTACGACTCAGGAGCAAACCAAATCCACTTCCGTATAATCTGTCGTTACAATCCGGTATTGGATTGTTGGACTTTCTATAATCAGGTGGGGGAGGAGAAGCAAGAAATGGCGATGCTGGAAGCGCCGGAAGCATGGGCCTCCTTTTGTGAAAATTTAAGGAACCTTGCCATGGAACCAGGAGGTGTGCGGTGAAGGATTGGATTTCTCTGGTTGCCGTTATCTTGGGGATGATTACTTGGACTATAGGGGTACTCTTGATTTTTGGAAAATCTATATATTATGGTTATATTGAGCATAGAATGCGGAGAAGATTGCGAGAACAAAGAAAGCGGGAAGAATCGGACCCCGGCTTTATTCGGGGGTTGCGGATGCTCTTGGAGACTTCTTGGGGTTATAGCGGCTCACCCATAGTCTTTCTTATTCTCATTGGTCTTCTGAGTGCATTGGTGGCGATACCCGCTATTTCATATTATGGGTGGCTTCCGGGGGTTGTGGCAGGATTATTGACCCTTGGCTTTCCCTTTCTCCATCTTTTTCTAAAATTAGAGAATATGAGAAATCGGGTGAGTCAGGGCGGAGAGGTTTTCATGGGAGAATATTTGGTCAACTATCGAGCCACCCATGGAGATGTGTTGGAGGCCATGGCTCGAATGACCGGTAAAAATCCAGGGAAGGGCACATTGGAGGCTTTCCTGCTACACATGTTATTCCAGGTGCGGAATCAACCAACGGCACAGACCGTGAAGGCGGCCCAAAAGCAATTCTGCTTTGCTGTCCATACCAACTGGGCAGACATGTTTGCGTACAATATTGGAGTTGGAATCTTAACGGGAGAAAATATTTCGCTGGCACTGGAGGATATTTTTATCCAGTTGAGAGAAGGAAGGACATTGATGGAAAAGAGAAAGCGTCTCAACAGTGAAGCCACGCGAATGGTGCTGTTTCTCGTTCCCGGCATGTATATTATTACGGTGTTATCGTCCCTCACCTTTATTGGGCTGGAATGGGAAGAATACTTGCGGCATCAATTTATGACTCCTCAGGGGTTTCTGTTGATTTTAGTCATGGTGGCACTGTTTTTCATCAATGTGCTATTAACCGAAGCGGTTCGCCACCAACCGCTGGATTTCTGAGGAGGATTTGACATGATGTTGGAATGGGCATTTTTGACCATATGGGGAGTGGGAATTCTTATTCTTTTCAAAGGGAAAAAGGAAACACTTCTGCGTAAAAGGTTGGAGGATTTGAAAAGTCAGAGCCAGGCGAAAGTGCATCAAAATTCTCTGTTAAAAAAACGAAGAGTCCAAAAAATGGAACGGGAGATTGCCCGCGATATGGCATTTTTGAGAAACCTACTATTATTAGGAAGCGGTAGTGTCTTAAGTGTGGACTATGTGTTGACCCGGCTTGCCTTCCGGGAAGGCCCTTTGAAACCGGCTTACTTAGCCATGTTGAGTCATCAAAGGTTGAACCGAAAACAAAAAGCGTTGGAGGCATTTTCATCCTATGTCCAAGTGCCGATGGCTAGAGAATTAGCAGGGCTTCTTCTCCAATGGGATGAGCTAGAGAGTAAGGTCATATCAGAAATTCTCACATCCCATCAGAAGACACTGCGTGATATTCGAATGACGCAACAGACACGAAGGGATGAAACCATGAGTGATTTGATTTATCTTCCGGCGGTGTTTAATGTCCTGATTATTTGTGTGAACTTTATTTATATATCCTATTACATCAATCAACAGGAGGTTTTCCGCCTGCTGTTTTCGCCCTAATAAAAGAAAGAAAATCAAATCTGTAAGGTAGTGTTAAGAAAAGGAGAAGATCATGAAACAAATTATTGTGCTGGTAGCTATGATTGCGTTGGGAGTGGCCATTGCAGCCGTTATTCAAGGGTTTGGTGATGTGGCCGCCGATCTGGGAGAAGATGCCATGGCAAAAATTACATCCTCTGCCATTATGGAGTAGGAGGAAACCCCTTGAAGCAATTCATTGTTCTGATTGCCATGATTGCATTGGGTATTGTGATATATCAGCTTGTGGCCGGCCCTGGAGAACATTCGATTCTCTCGGGTATGGGTCGGTGTTGGGAGGAAATGGTATCGTGGCGTAATGAGTTCCCCGGAGAGAACCCATGAAACAATTTATCGTATTGACAGCCATTTTACCCCTGTTACTGGTTCTGATGTTACAGTTTGTGTATGAACAAAAAAACTTGGCAGTGACTCAACAAATACAGGCCATTGTTTATGGTGCCAAGGAGGAAGCCCGGCTGATGGGATACTTCTCCCCGGAATTAATCGAACAAACCCGGATTGAATTGATGAGTCTTACCGGTGTGGAGGAGGTCAATTTTTATTCGCCTCAGGAAACGCCGCTGATAAGGTATTCCTTGGGAGAAAATCGTTTCATCGATTATCGCATCGAAGTCTCCTTGGGAGATGTAATGGCGGGAGGTGAGTTCTTTATTCCTGCCGCAAAAAATAAGTATACTTATGTATTGGAGGGATATACACCCAGCGAGTACCTGGAATGACGCTGCTTTTTATATTGTATGGAGGCAAGATGGAGGCAAGCTAGGAATGGAGCGTATGGAATTTGCATGGCTGGGGGCAATGGCCAGAAGAAGAGGGGGCTCCCCATGAAAATTTTTATCGTATTCTTAGGGTTCCTGCTGGTGGGTATTCACTTCCTGTGTTTTCAACAAGAATTGGGCAAGTATTTATTACTTCAAGAAACCTTGAAACAAACCGCAGAGGAGTGTGCCATTCAAGCCGCCCTGTTAGTCGAGGAAGAGGCTTTGCTTGAGGGTTCCTTTGTTTTCGTGAAAAATCAAACGGATTCTCAAGAATACTTTCAGCAGGTTTGCCACAAGATGGGGTTTCCCCCAACCAGCCATATGACCTTGGAATATGAAGATGATGTCGCAGGATACCAGGAAGATAACGAGAAAGAATACCCACGAGTGACGGTCAAGGTTGAGGTGCCGGTAGGGCACCTTTTCCGGACGAATCCTTTTCGAAATTCGGTCATTATAAGGAGCTCTTGTTATGAAGTGATGTGACAGGATGAAGAGAACTTCCGTTGTCTTCTAAAGGCGTTGCGTGTATAATAGACAACGGAGGTGTCATCATGAAAATAAGATTTTGCGGCGCGGCAGAAGGCGTCACCGGGTCCTGTCATTGGATTACCACAGAGAACCATCAAGTATTACTGGATTGCGGACAATTTCAAGGAGGTAAAGCGGAAGAAGCCTTAAACTATGAGGAATTTTGCTTTAGTCCGGCGGAGATTGACTGCGTCATATTAAGCCACCCTCACATTGACCATTGCGGAAGACTTCCGCTATTGGTGAAGAGAGGGTTTAAAGGCCCCATCTATTGTACGGATGCCGCGGCAGATCTCTTGGATGTGATGCTGAAAGATTCGGCATATATTCACGAAAAGGAAGCGGAGTGGAAAAACGAGAAGGCAGAGCGGGCCGGCAAAGAATATCGAATGGAGCCCCTATATACCATTGACGACGCAATGGAAGCCCTGACACTGGTGAAGCCGGTAATGTATGATGAACTGGTGGAAATCAATGAGGATATGAAAATTGTTTTCAATGAGGCAGGGCATATTTTAGGTTCGGCCATAGTGGAATTATGGGTGGACGATCAAGAACCAAAGGGACAAAGAATTTCAAAAATTGTATATTCCGGAGACTTGGGAGTGGAGAACAGACCTCTTCTCAGGAATCCAAAAAAAATCAAAAAAGCGGATTTTCTCATTATGGAGTCCACCTATGGGGACAGACTTCATCCCGAGAATTCCAGCAGTGTGGATGAGCTTCTGGATATCGTCCTAAAAACCATCAAAAGAGGAGGCAATGTAATCATACCTTCCTTTGCGGTAGGAAGGACCCAGGAACTTATTTTTGAATTCAATCGATTTTATGAGCAACATCCTGAAGCCCAAAAGACACTGGATGATGTGATGGTATACGTGGATTCTCCCATGGCCACCACGGCTACTGAGGTATTTCGCAAGAATGCACAGGTTTTTGACGAGGAGACGCGAGAGTATATTATGAAGGGAGACAATCCCTTAGACTTCAAGAACTTGAAATTCACTCGCTCGGCGGATGAATCCAAGTATCTAAATCAAGATACCAAACCCAAGGTCATTATTTCGGCCAGCGGAATGTGCGAAGCGGGAAGGATTCGTCACCACCTGAAGCACAACCTGTGGGATGGGAAAAACAGTGTTATATTTGTGGGATATCAAGCGCAGGGTACACTGGGACGGAGAATTCTGGAAGGTGCCAAGGAAGTCACCTTATTTGGAGATCAAATTCGGGTAAACGCAGAGATCTACAATCTAGAGGGATTTTCAGGCCATGCAGATCGGGATGGTTTGTTGGCGTGGCTTTCTGCATTTCAGCAAGAACCCAAAAAAATATTTTTGGTGCACGGAGAGCCGGAGTCCAAGGAATCCTTTGCCAATTACATAAAGGAGAAGTTGGGCTACGATGTTATCCCGGTACAAGGGGACAGTGAATATGAGTTGGATACCAACGAATTCACCACTCTGGAGCAAACCTGGAAAGATATTGTGGATCATGATACCATGAACGATATCCGCAAAAGAGTGAACGAAGTCCACGATACCTTAAACGGGATTTTCGCGGACCCCAATTTAATTGTGGGTAAGGAAATGGAAGCCCGGAGAATTATAGAAATGAATAATTTGCTATTGTCGCTGGAAAAAGATGCGGTTAATCTCCGCTCTCTGGTAGGAGAGAATCACGATAATAATATAGAGGTGCCTGAAGGAAGTGGGGCGCAAACCGAAGGGAAATAATAGGTAGAAAAGGAAACGAGGGATGGGAAAGACAGAAGTAATCGTCATTGGTGTGGCCGGAGGAACCGGAAGCGGAAAAAGCACCATGATCAATCGTATCAAGAAGGAATTTAATGAACAGATTACCATCTTAAGCCATGACTTCTATTATCGGGATCATAGCAACCTGTCCTTTGAAGAAAGAGCGGCTTTGAACTACGATCACCCCAATTCATTTGAAACGGATTTGATGATTCAACACATTCATCAGTTGAAACGGGGGGAGGCGGTGTATCGGCCGGTTTATGATTTCACCATTCACAATCGAACTTCGGAAACAGTACGAGTAGAACCGGCCAAAGTAATCATCGTTGAGGGCATCCTTATTTTTGAAAATCGTGAACTTTTGGAAACCTTTGACATTAAAATTTTTATCGATACGGATGCGGATGTTCGCATCATTCGGAGAATTCTTCGAGATGTTCGAGAGAGAGGCCGAAGTTTGGAGTCGGTGATCAGTCAGTATATGACTACGGTGAAGTTGATGCACGAACAATTTGTAGAACCCAGTAAAAAATATGCAGATGTTATCGTGCCGGAAGGTGGATACAATACGGTGGCTCTGCAGATGATCAACCATAGAATACAAGCCTTGTTGGATGAAAGAGGCCTCAAAGCAACTTCCAAAGAGTAATACGTCGTAAAAACCAGATTCTTTACCTGCATTGACTGAATTGACAGAAAAGAATTACTATTTAATACAAGGCAAACTTTCCGGTCGGGAGCTACCCGGATATGTTATAATATTAACTGGTCAGCTATACAGGTTATAGTATTAACGAATTATGGAGGAACGAAATGCTTAGAGATGCTTTGCCAAAAGTAACGATGCCTTTGCCTGGCCCGAAAGCCCAGGAAGTAATCAACAGAAGGGCGGAATGTATGCCCAATGCCATTAAGTGTGGATATCCTTGTGTGATATCCAGAGGCGAAGGGGCTATGTTTGAGGACGTAGACGGAAATATTTTTCTGGATTGGATTGGTGGCGTGGGAGTTTTGAATATTGGATATTCTCATCCTGCCCTGATCGATGCCGTAAAAGAGCAGTCCGAAAAATATTTTCACGCCATGATGAATATTACTACTCATGAGCGTTATGTGGAATTTGCAGAAATGATTAATCAAATTGCCCCGGTGAAGGGCGACAAGAAAAAGACCATGTTTGTCAATTCCGGAGCGGAAGCCGATGAAAATGCGGTGAAGATTGCAAAAAGCTATACGGGCCGGCCGAATATCATCGTTTTTACAGGTGCGTTTCATGGGAGAACCATGTTGACCATGACCATGACCGGAAAGAAGGCATATGCCATTGGAATGGGGCCATTCCCGGACGGAGTATACCGGGCAGAATTCCCCAATGTATATCGTCGACCCAAGGGTATGACCGAAGAAGAAGCGATTCAATACTACATTGATAAGTTGGAGAGTGTGTTTATCGAAGGTTCACCGGCAAAAGACGTAGCCGCCATTGTGTTTGAACCGGTGCAGGGAGAAGGTGGTTTCATCCCAGCTCCAATCGAATGGGTGAAAGCCGTCCGAAAGATATGCGATGACCATGGAATCATGATGGTTTGTGATGAAGTACAAACAGGTTGGGCAAGGTCCGGCCGAATGTTTGTTTCTAACTATTATGAAGAAGCTGGATGCCCACCGGACATTTTGGTAACTGCCAAATCCATTGCAGGTGGACTACCATTGTCTGCAGTAACTGCCAGGAAAGAAGTGATGGATGGTGTAGTAGGTGGAACCATTGGTGGAACTTACTGTGGAAATGCCGTAGCTTGTGCATCCGGAATCGCACTATTGGATATCATGATAAAGGAAGATTATCCGGCAAAAGCGAGGAAGATTGCAGAACGTTGCATGAACAAGTTCAACCAGTGGAAAGAAAAATATGAAGTAGTGGGAGATGTCCGAGGTGTGGGCGCCATGATGGGTGTAGAATTTGTCAAGAACCAGGATACCAAGGAACCCAATTCGGAGATCGTCACCGCCATTGTAAATGCAGCGGTTCAGAAGGGATTGCTTTTGGAAGGAGCCGGAACCTATAATAATGTAATCCGATTCCTGTGCCCACTATGTGTAACGGATGAACAGCTGGAAGCAGGCTTAGCCATTTATGAAGAAGTGTTGGATGAACTAGCGAAGTAGCTTCGGAATTGTTGGGAATGGAACTATCTACTAAAGTCTTCCGAGGGCAGTGACCAAGGTTGTAAAAAAGCTGTGTGCAAGCTTTTGCTTGCACACACTTTTGTATCATAGAATAATCAAAAGTGAGGAGGAGGAAATATGAGTGACTTCCAAGAATTGGCCCCGGTGTTGGAGAAATATGGCAAGGTTCCGGGCAGTTTGATCACCATCCTTCAGAAAGCGCAAGACATTTACGGATATCTTTCCAAAGAAACCATCGAGTATATCGCCCAGGCTACCGGCATCAAGCCGGCAAAAATATACGGAGTGGCCACTTTTTATGCTCAATTCCGGCAAGAGCCCATTGGAAAATATCTCATTATGATGTGCAAGGGAACCGCATGTCATGTGAATGGCGCAGATCTGATTGAAGAGGCCGTCACAGAGCACCTGGGGATAAAGGATGGAGAGACTACAGAAGACGGCATTTTTACCCTCAATAATGTGGCCTGCTTGGGATGCTGTTCATTGGCGCCTGTCATGATGGTGAAAAGCATGGAAGGAGACGAAACCTATGGGAATTTGACCAAGGATACTGTAAAGGCAATCCTGGATGAAATCAGATGTAGGAATCAGGAGGTGCAAGCCGTATGAAAATCATAATCGGACAAGGAAGTTGTGGAATTGCCACGGGCGCGAAAAAAACGGCAGCGGAATTTGAAAAACAAATTCATGATCGAAGTCTTGATATACCAGTGGGGCTTACCGGCTGTGTGGGTACCTGCTATTTAGAACCCATCGTGGATATTTATGATGACGATAACCATCTGACGCGGTACGTGAAGGTACAACCTCAGGATGTGACAAATATTATGGATAGCCATTTTTCCTGTCAGCTGGGGAAAGATTCTTCCCATTGCATTACCAGACTGGATGAGGAGGTTATTGAAAAACAAAAGAGGGTTGTGTTAAGAAACTGTGGTCTCATCAACCCGGAGGATATTACGGAATATATCGCATTGGGGGGATACCAAGCGATGAATAAGGTGTTATCCGAGATGACACCGGCGGACGTGATTGAAGAAATGAAAATCTCCGGTTTGCGTGGCAGAGGTGGGGGAGGATTCCCCACTTGGTTTAAGTGGAATGCGGCGCTTACCAGTCCGGGCAATGAGAAATATATGGTGTGCAATGCCGACGAAGGGGATCCAGGGGCGTTTATGGACCGTTCCGTATTGGAAGGAGACCCGCACTCTCTCATTGAAGGGATGATTATCGGAGGATATGCCATTGGTGCCAATCAGGGTGTCATATATTGTCGTGCGGAATATCCATTGGCCATCCATCGACTGGAAGTGGCCATGGAGCAGGCCAGGGAAAAAGGATATTTGGGAAAGAATATTGTAGACTCAGGGTTTGACTTTGAACTTCGCATCAAGGCGGGAGCCGGGGCATTTGTGTGTGGTGAAGAAACGGCGCTGATTGCATCCCTGGAGGGGGAACGAGGTATGCCAAGGCTGAAGCCTCCTTTCCCGGCATCCAAAGGCTACTGGCAGAAACCAACCAATATTAACAATGTGGAGACCTTTGCTAATGTTCCCTGGATTATCATGAATGGCGGTGCTGCTTTCGGTGCCATGGGTACGGAAAAATCAAAAGGGACCAAGGTGTTCGCCTTAGCTGGGAAAATAAAAAAGGGCGGCTTGGTGGAGGTGCCCATGGGCATGACTTTGCGCGAAATCATATATGATATTGGCGGGGGGATCAAAAATGACCGGGAATTTAAAGCGGTTCAAATGGGTGGACCATCCGGAGGGTGCATTCCGGCATCCTTGATCGACACGCCTGTGGACTACGAAAACATAGGGAAAATTGGAGCTATCGTTGGCTCCGGCGGTATGATTGTCATGGATGAAACCACGTGTATGGTGGATATGGCCCGCTATTTCCTGGATTTTACCAGGAAAGAATCTTGTGGCAAGTGTAATTACTGCAGAATTGGAACCAAACGAATGCTGGAAATTCTGGAGAGAATTACTCAAGGGAACGGGAAAGATGGAGACATCGAGTTACTGGAAGAGTTGGCGGAAAAGATTAAGGATGGCTCCATGTGTGGTTTGGGACAAACCGCACCCAATCCGGTGTTAACTACCATCAAGTATTTCCGCAATGAATATGAAGATCATATATACAACCACACCTGTACCGCAAAGTCTTGTAAGAACTTGTTCCAGTTCGTTATTACGGACAAATGTACCGGGTGTACGGTATGCGCCAGAAACTGCCCGGTGGATGCCATTCAGGGAGAACGGAAGCAGTTACACGTTATTGATCAGGATGCTTGTATCAAGTGCGGAAAGTGTGAAGAAGTATGCCGCTTTGATGCCATCGTCAGAAAATAGAAAGGAGGAATGAAAAATGAGCAAATTGAGACTAAACATCGATGGAAAAGAAGTGTACGGCTATGCGGGCCAAACCATTTTGGAAGTGGCTCGAGAAAATGACATTTTTATTCCTACCCTTTGTTATGATGAACGAATGCATATTTACGGGGCCTGTGGCCTTTGTGTTTGCGAAGTAGAAGGCAATCCCAAGATGGTGAAGGCTTGTGCCACGGAAATCGCCGACAATATGGTGATTCGAACGGATACCCCCAGGGTAATGGAGTCAAGAAAAACCAACTTGGAGCTTCTTCTTTCCAACCATGTGGGGGATTGCCGTCCTCCTTGCGTTTTGGCTTGTCCGGCGCAAACGGATTGCCAGGGATATGCGGGATTGATTGCCAACGGAGAATATGAAAAGGCCATTGCCTTGATTCGAAATAAAATTCCATTGCCCGGTGCGTTGGGAAGAGTTTGTCCTCATCCCTGTGAGGCGGAGTGCCGAAGAGGCCTGATGGAGGAACCTGTGGCGATTCAATATCTGAAGCGGTTTGCGGCGGACATGGATCGGATGAGCCAGGAACACTTCCTGCCGGAAATCGGCCCGGATACCGGCAAATCCGTTGCGGTGATCGGGGCCGGTCCTATGGGTCTTTCTGCCGCCTATTTTCTCCGTATTATGGGGCATCATGTTACTATTTTCGAGGCGATGCCTAAGGGTGGTGGTATGCTTCGGTACGGTATCCCGGAGTATCGATTGCCCAAGGAGGACTTAGATTGGGAAATCGACATTATTGAGAAAATGGGAGTGAATCTTATTACCAACACCAAGGTGGGTGTGGACATTCCCTTTGAAACCATCCGGAGTGATTATGATGCGGTGCTGTTGGGCATCGGTGCTTGGGTATCAACGGGGGTAGGTTGTAAAGGAGAAGATGCGGGAGGAGTGATTGGCGGCATTGACTTTCTCCGAAAAGTTGTTCGAAATGAAGAGGTAAAGTTGGGTAAAAAGGTGGCCATCGTGGGGGGTGGAAACACAGCCATGGATGCTTGTCGTACCGCTGTTCGATTGGGAGCGGATCAGGTATATAACGTTTATCGAAGAACCAAGGATGAAATGCCGGCAGACATGGTGGAAATCGTGGAGGCGGAAGAAGAAGGGGTTGTTTTTAAAAATCTCACCAATCCTTTGGAAATCGTCAAAGACAAAGATGGCCAAGTGAAAGAAATGGTTTTGCAAGTGATGGAACTTGGGGAACCGGATGATTCGGGACGACGAGCGCCTAGACCTGTTGAGGGTAAAACAGAAACTTTGGAAGTAGACACGGTGATTTTAGCCATCGGACAGGCGGTAGATGGTTCTCTTTTCAAAGTGGATAAAACGAAAAAAGGTTCTATCGCTTATGACAAGGACACTTTTATGACCAGTATACCCGGCGTATTTGCCGGGGGAGACTGTGGAAATGATAAAATATCCATTGCCGTAGAGGCCATTGCCGATGCTAAAAAAGCGGCCACTGTTATTCATCGATATCTGGACGGAGAATTGATTCGATACGAGGCCCCCTATGTGGTAACCCGGGATGATATCACCGAGAAGACCTTCGAGGATCGGGAGAGAGAATGTCGGCCCAAGATGACCCATATGGAAGCCAAAGAGCGAAAAGGAAACTTTATCGAAATTGTCAAAGGATATACCGAAGAAGAGGCCATTCAAGAAGCCTCCCGATGCCTGGAGTGTGGTTGTCATGACTTTTTCGAGTGTAAACTGATTGAATATGCCAATGACTATCATGTAGAACCGGATAGAATCGCCGGAGAGATCAACCAAATTGAATACGAGGATGACCATCCCTTTATCATGAGAGACCCCAACAAGTGTATTCTTTGCGGCCTTTGTGTTCGGGTGTGTGACGAAATCATGGGAGTGGGTGCTTTGGGCTTAGTAGACAGAGGATTTGACACGGTGGTCAAGCCTACTTTGGACCGGCCTCTCCTGGAATCCGGATGTATCTCTTGTGGGCAATGCGTCAGCGCCTGTCCATGCGGGGCGCTTCAGGAAAGACAGACCGTGATAAAGGAGGTTCCGGTAGATACCCATAAGGTGGTCACTACTTGCGCCTATTGCTCGGTAGGATGCACCCTGATTCTGGAAAGCTATGGCGGTATGTTGATAAAAGCCAACCCGGACCATCAGGGGGTGGTAAACCAGGGACTGGGCTGTGGGAAAGGAAAATGGGGATTCGATTGCGCTGTCTTGGAAGGCAAACTGGAAACCCCCCTCATCAAAAGCGGGAAAACCTACAGAGAAGCAGATTATGATGAGGCATTGATGATTACCGCTAAGAGGGCGCAATCTATCGGTGCAAAATATGGAAAAAATGCGGTGGCAGTCGCCATATCCGATCGCTACACCAACGAAGAAGCCTATGTGATGAAAAAACTCGCAGACACCATGGGGGCCCGGGTACTTTCTTTCAACAACCGTCCCAATGGGCTGGAGGAGATTTTGGGCATGGAGGGTTCGCCCAACACCATTGAGGAGTTGCTATCCACTCAAGTGATTTTGGTAACGGGGTTTGTGGCAGCAAACAATCCGGTGATTCTTCTGAAGATCAAACAGGCTGCGGAAAAAGGCGCCAAGGTGGTTTTGATGAATCCAAAAGGATTTGAGCAGAAGTTCCCCTTTGCCCACCAGGCCATTTATACGAAGAATGATCTTTCCTCATTACAGGAATTAGCCAAAGCTTTGATGGATTTGGGTAAAGTAGGGAAGGGTGATGGCTATAAGGATTTTAAGAAATCATTGGACGGCGTGAAGGTCTCCAAAGATATGGCAGAAATCGCCAAGTTATATGCAGAAGCCAAGAAAGCCATGATTGTCTACCAACAGAATCTGATTACGGTGGAGGCTGCAGAACTGATTGGACAAATCGCACTTCTTTCCGGTCATATCGGCAGTCCTAGAGATGGAATTTTGTTGGTAAAAGCGAAGAATAATTCTCAAGGTTTAGTAGACTTGGGGATAAAAGCCGGTTCGGAAAGTATGGAGGGTGTGAAAGCACTATTGGTGTTTGGAGAGGACCCGGGAATCAAGAGGAAGGATTTAGAATTTCTCATGGTTTCTGATACCCATATGACAGCGACTTCCCAAAAGGCAGATGTGGTATTTCCTGCTACGGGTTTCGCAGATACGGACGGAACATTCACCAACACCGAGAGACGGCTACAGGCGGTAGAATCGGCAGTGGAAGAAGGGGTGATGCCCAATTGGATGTTGGCACAGCAGTTGGCCCTGGTTTTCGAGGAGGACTATGGATTTTTAGACACCATGGACATTTCCCGGGAAATGGATGATCGGGTACCCTCTTACAAGAGGGCGGTGGTAGGAGAAGTCTTAGGGGGCGTATTAAAGCCAAGCAAGACCAGGTACAAGGAAGTAATCAAAGGGAAATTCGTAGATCCAATCACCTGCACGGACCATTTGATGAATACCATAGACCAAAGACTGCCAAAACCACCTGTGAAAAAATAGCCATAGAACAATGGGGCAAGGGAAACCTTGCCCCATATTATCATTTCCTTGCAAAAGGCGGGAAGTACAGTATAATATAGTCATATTTTGCAGGAAAGAAATGGAGAACACAATGAAAAAATTGTCCGCTTTTCTCAAGAAAAAGGACATTGAGTTCAGCGCAAAGAGGTACTTTCAAGAGGCGTTAAGCGCCATGGCTCTTGGGTTGTTTGCTTCATTATTAATCGGTCTTATCATTAAGACCCTAGGGGAGCAAACGGCCCTATTGTTAGGGGAAAACACCGTATCTGCCTTCTTGGTGGAGACGGGAACTATCGCCAGGGGGTTGAGGGGTGCGGGGGTGGGAGTGGCTGTGGCTTGGGGATTAAAAGCCCCGCCGCTGGTACTTTTTGCCAGTGCCATTACCGGTATGATGGGTGCCCAGTTGGGAGGTCCTGCCGGCGCGTTCCTGGCAGCGGCTTTCGGCGCGGAGTTAGGGAAACTGGTATCCAAAGAAACGAAAGTGGATATATTGGTAACTCCTGCGATTACATTGATTGCTGGAATGATATCTGCTACTGTGTTTGGGCCTGTGGTAGATGCATTAATGACCGGGTTGGGCCAGATCATTATGAATGCCACGGAGATGAGGCCATTTATCATGGGAATTATTGTTGCTGTAGTGGTTGGATTGGCCTTGACCGCCCCCATATCCAGTGCAGCGCTTTGTATTATGTTGGGGTTGGGGGGATTGGCTGCCGGTGCAGCCACCGTGGGATGCTGTGCCCAAATGATTGGGTTTGCAGTGATCAGCTTCAAGGATAATGGGGTAGGCGGTTTGGTGGCACAGGGAATCGGCACATCCATGCTTCAAATTTCCAATATTATTAAAAACCCTTGGATTTTGTTGCCCCCCACACTGGCCGGTGCTATTCTGGGTCCGGTGGCCACTGTGGTATTCCAAACCACTAACATCCCCATCGGTGCTGGGATGGGAACCTCCGGTTTGGTGGGGCAAATTGGTACGTTTACTTCCATGGGGTTTACATGGAGTGTGCTGGGAATCGTTTTATTTCTTCATATCGCCCTTCCGGCCATTCTGGCCCTTGTGGTGGATAAGGGGCTACGAAAGTTGGGAAAGGTAAAACCGGGAGATTATAAGCTGGACTTATAGCCTGGGAAAGGAATGGATATGGAAGTGGAATTGAAATACATGGTACCATCTAAAGAAGTCATGGATGAGGTGTTTAATGATGCCTATCTGTTTGCCATAGAGGAGGAAAATACCCGAGAAAAAGTGTTTTTTAAAGCCGCCTATTTTGACACGAAGAATCATGTACTCTCCGCCAATGACATTGCTTTTCGTGTTCGCATGGAAGGGGAAAAGTTGATTGCCAGCTTGAAGTGGCGAGGAAAAGCGGAGGGAGGACTTCACAGCAGAGAAGAAATCAATGTGCCTGTGGATAACCCTCAATATTATCTGATGCCATCTGTCACATTATTCCAGCAAAGTGAGATTGGCAAGGAAGTGATTCGGTTGGTGGGAGACGAGCCCCTGGTTTCGTTGATGGAGATGGGATTTTTAAGGAGCCGATTCCGCGTGGACACGGGAGATAGTATCATTGAGATTTCTCTGGATTCCGGAGAAATTATGACGGATCGAGGAAACCTTCCGATTTCCGAATTGGAGTTAGAACTGTTTTCCGGGAACCAAGAGGACTTATTGGCATTGGGAGAAAGGCTTTCCGGTGAGTATTCATTGGCGCCTTCCGATGAAAGCAAGTATTTGCGAGGCCTGAAAGAAATGGGGCTTCGTTAAAAGGGCGACAGCCCTTTTTTTATTGCAAACAGTCATTTTCTGGCGATATTTCCCGAGGAAACGTTTACTTATACATACTAATAGGATATAATAATAGGCGTTCTTTGCCAAAAGAAAGGATAGTTTTTCCGGAATCTGGGTATATAAGAACGAGTAGACTCGTTACCCCTCCCTAGAGGGTGTCGATAAAAAAATGGAGGAATCAACTATATGAATGCAACAATCGTAACGAAAGAAAAGAATGAAGTAAAATTTAAGATGGAATTTACGGCAGAAGAGTTTGAACAAGCCGTCATCAAAGCCTATCAAGAGAGTAAGGACAAGTTCACGGTAGATGGTTTTCGAAAAGGGAAAGCCCCCAGGAAGGTAATAGAGACCCGTTATGGGTCTGATGTTTTCTTTGATGATGCTGTGGATAAACTGTTCTCGTCAGAATACACGAAAGCCATTGACCAGTTGGAGTTGGATGTAATCGATCGCCCCAGAGTAGAGCTGGGAAAACTGGAAGCGGGAAAAGGATTTGAAGCCACCATAACGGTAGAGGTCTATCCTGAGTTCACCGTAAAAGACTATATGGGAGTATCCATCGAGAGAATCGAAGAAAAAGTGGAGGATGCTCAAGTAGAAGAAGAGATAAAGAAGTTGCAGCAGAGAAATTCCAGAATGATTAGTGTGGAAAGACCTGTGAAAGAAGGCGACATGGTGGTTTTAGATTACCAAGGGTTTGTGGGAGAAGATACTTTTGAAGGAGGGACGGCAGAGCGATATCCCTTGAAAGTGGGTTCCAATACCTTTATTCCCGGATTTGAGGAGCAGCTAGTTGGAGTAGAGTTGGGATCTGACGTGGAAGTGAAGGTTACGTTCCCGGAAGAGTACCACGCAGAAGATCTGGCGGGAAAAGAAGCTGTATTCAAGTGCCATATTCATGAAATTAAGGAAGAAGAAATTCCCGAATTGAATGACGAATTTGCCAAGGATGTAAGCGAGTGGGATACTTTGGAAGATCTGAAAAAGGAAACCAAAGAGAATCTGGAGAAAACCGCTAAGGCGAAAAGTGAAGATATGATGAAAAACAAAGTGTTGGAAAAAATCTATGACGCCAACGAAATTGATGTTCCAAATGCCATGGTAGAAGAAGAGATGGATGCCATGATGAATGAGTTTGATCAGCAGCTTAAACACCAAGGTCTGGATCTTCAGAAGTATTTCCAATACCTGAATAAAGACCCGGGTGAATTTAGGCAGGAAATCAAAGAGGATGCTTTTAAGCGAGTGAAAACCCGTATGATTATAGGGAAAATTGCGGAACTGGAAAAGATTGAAGCTACCGCAGAAGAGTTGGATTCCCAGTTTGAATTGTTGGGAATGCAGTACCAGATGGACAAAGAAAAGGTAAAAGAGTTGCTGGGAGAGGGCAATACCAAGTTATTTGAGAAAGATATTCAGATGAAAAAGGCCGTAGAACTGGTTTATGAAAAAGCCCAGATCACTGGCTAACATCATACAGAAAGGAAGAATCCGGAATGGCTTTAATACCATATGTCATTGAGCAAACTTCAAAAGGAGAACGCTCCTATGATATTTACAGCAGATTGCTGAAGGACCGCATTATATTTCTGGGGGAAGAGATCGATGAGCACATTGCCAGCGTGGTAGTGGCCCAATTACTCTTCTTAGAAGCGGAAGACCCGAAAAAGGACATTTACTTATACATAAACAGTCCGGGGGGAAGTGTGACAGCGGGGTTGGCAATATATGACACCATGCAGTATATCAAGCCGGATGTTTCCACTATCTGTGTAGGGATGGCCGCCAGCATGGGCGCTTTCTTGCTATCGGCGGGGGCAAAGGGGAAGAGAATGGCCTTGCCCAATGCAGAAGTGATGATACACCAGCCACTGGGAGGGATTAGTGGACAAGCTGAGGATATTCGAATCCATGCTGACCATATCATTAAGACCCGAGGCAAACTCAATAAAATTTTGGTGGAAGTGACAGGTCAGCCATTGGATGTGATTGAAAGAGATACGGATAGAGATTTTTTCATGACTGCCGATGAGGCCAAAAAGTATGGCCTCATCGACAAGGTGATTCAGAAGCGATAGCGGGGGTGGAAAATGGCAAAATTTGATGATCAAAAGCAGCTTTGTTGTTCCTTTTGCGGAAAGCCGCAGGACAAGGTTAGAAGACTGATTGCAGGGCCCAATGTATATATTTGTGATGAATGCATTGAGCTATGTATGGATATCATCGATGAGGAATTCGAAGAGAAATTAATGGAGGAAGAGACGGATGGTCTCTGTCAAGAGACTTTGTTGAAGCCCAAGGAGATTGCTCAGCGATTGGCAGAGTACGTAATCGGCCAAGAGGAGGCGAAAAAATCCTTGGCGGTGGCGGTCTACAACCATTACAAACGAATTCGTTGTTTAGATGAAGCCAGCGATGATGTGGAGTTGCAAAAATCTAATGTGGTGATGGTGGGACCTACCGGTTCAGGAAAAACACTTTTGGCACAAACATTGGCGAAAATTCTGCAAGTCCCCTTTGCCATTGCCGATGCCACGGCTTTGACAGAGGCCGGCTACGTAGGTGAGGATGTGGAGAACATCCTGCTAAAGTTAATTCTGGCAGCTGATTATGATTTGGAAAAAGCCCAAAAAGGGATTATATACATCGATGAAATCGACAAAATAGCCCGAAAATCAGAGAACCCCTCCATCACAAGAGATGTAAGCGGAGAGGGAGTGCAACAGGCTCTGTTGAAAATTATCGAAGGAACGGTAGCTTCGGTTCCCCCTCAAGGAGGCAGAAAGCATCCCCACCAGGATTTTATTCAATTTGACACCACCAATGTATTGTTTATTTGTGGGGGAGCCTTTGATGGATTGGAAACGATTATTAAGCGTCGAGTGGGAGAAAAAACCATTGGTTTTCAATCGGACCTGGAAAAGAGAGTGGAAGAGAATCAGCATCTGTTACCATTGGTTCAGCCGGAGGATTTATTGAAATATGGATTGATTCCGGAACTGATTGGAAGGCTTCCTTCCATCGTGACCTTGGAAGAGTTGTCAAAGGATGCGTTGATTCAGATTATCACAGAACCGAAAAACGCACTGGTAAAACAATACAAAAAACTTTTTGAAATGGATCACGTAGAGTTTGAAATCGATCCGGAGGCCCTTTCGGTGATTGCCGATAAGGCCATTGAGAAAAAAACAGGGGCCCGGGGTCTTCGAAGTATTATGGAAAAAACCATGCGGGATATTATGTTTGATATTCCTTCCAGAGGGGATGTGGCAAAGTGTATTATCACCAAAGCCACCATACAACGAGAAGAAGCTCCGGTGATTGTCTTGTCGGAAGATGGCACAAAACCGGCTAAGGCGAAAGAACCGAAAACCAAGAAGAAGAAAGAAACGGCATCATAGAAGGAGGCTTTTACGATGAGTGAAAAAGATAAAAAAGACATAAAAAAAGAGAAAGAAACGGATATGCAAAAGTCCTTGGTGGAGCAAGTGGGTGAATCCGGCGAAGAGTTGGAAGAAGATGGTAGCAATGTGGCTACCTTGCCTATGATTCCTTTAAGAGGCCTGACCATATTCCCCAATATGGTGCTTCATTTTGACATTGGGCGGGAAAAATCCATCAATGCCTTGGAAAAGGCAATGATTCTAAACAAACACATCTTTTTGGTGACTCAAAAAGATGAGAACACGGATTTGCCCACACCGGAAGACTTTTACCACGTGGGGACTGTGGCGAAAATTAAGCAAATGTTGAAGTTGCCAGGGGATAATATTCGAGTTTTGGTGGAGGGATTGTATCGAGGCGAAATCCGGGATGTTCTTTTTGAAGTCCCCTATTTTCGGTGTGCGGTAAATACCTTGCCGGATTTGGATGA
>CALFUG010000166.1 GCA_937928455.1 uncultured Clostridia bacterium | reverse complement strand
ACGGTACGATTCTTCACCGAGTCGTCTTCCAGAAATACTTCTGTCAAATCTTCCAATTCCACTTTCATCTTCTTTAAAGCTTTCACCAGGCTCTGCAAGGTTTCCTTATCCATGTCCCGGCGAACGCCGCCTACCTTACATACGGAAAAAATGATTCTCCCTCCTGTGGTCTTCTCAAAAAGATCCAGCACCGTTTCCCGTAATCTCCACATGTGCATAAACAGGCTTTCAAACCCGAAAGCATCGGCCAACAATCCCAACCACAACAGATGGCTTTGGATTCGGCCCATTTCATGCCAAATGGTTCGAAGATATTCCGCGCGGTCCGGAACTTGAATGCCCATAAGACCTTCTACCGAAGAAACATAGCCCCAGCCGTGACCGAAACTACAAATCCCGCAGATTCGTTCGATAATATACACCATCTCTGTAAATTCTTTTTTCTCCACCAGCTTTTCCAACCCTCGGTGGATGAACCCGATAGAAGGAATGGCCTCCACCACGATTTCATCTTCCAATACCAGATCCAGATGGATGGGTTCCGGTAGCACCGGATGCTGTGGTCCAAAGGGGATTACTGTTCTTTTTCCCATGGTTTATGCGTCTCCTTCCTGGGTAGTTTTTTCTTCCTCTTCCGTTTCCGAAGACACCTCTTGGGTCTCCGGCTTCCAGGGGTGAGGCTCGTTGGTGGTGTAGAAATTTCCTCCGTAATTTAACTCCATATGTTTAAATTTCACATCAAACAAATCCTGAAGCTCATTTTCAAATACAAAGGCAGACCAATATACACCGGTGATACTCATGATTTCTTCATCCACCGGCATGGTTACTTTGTAGTTAAGAAGGACATGGTCCAAATCATAGGTGTAAAGGAGTTCGTATCCCTCCGGGACTACAGAAGCGCAAATCTGAACTAGCCGGTAGCCTTCCGCCTTTCGGTCCTTGGCCGTTTCGTAAATCATTCCCGTTTCCAAAGGGTGGAATTCCTGTACTAAATAACTTCTATTTTCCATTGATCACAACCTCCATAATTAAGGGGCGGTGCTCTTGACCATACACCTCATCGTAATG
>CALFUG010000165.1 GCA_937928455.1 uncultured Clostridia bacterium | reverse complement strand
CACTCCTGTTTGTTTACTTTAAAAGAGCCTTCATGTATAATAATGGTTGTATTATAACACAGTGGGAGGGAATTGGCATATGGATAATCGGCCCATCGGGTTTTTCGATTCCGGCTTAGGCGGGTTGACTTGTATCCCATATATAATGAACCTTCTGCCGAAGGAAAAGATTATATATTTTGGAGATACCGCTCGAACACCTTATGGATCAAAGTCCGTGCAGACCATTCAAATGTTTGCGCAACAAATCGCCGATTTTTTGGTGGAACATCAAGTAAAAATGATTGTGATTGCTTGTAATACCGTAAGTGCCACCAGTATTCCTGTCTTGACACATCGATTTCCGGATATTCCCATATTAGGTATGATTGAGCCTGCTTCCCGTCATACGGGGAAAATGTCCACTTCGGATCATAAGGTGGGTATCATTGGAACAAAGGTAACCATTGAGAGTCGAGTATATCCAGAGCAGATTTGGAAGCAAAATCCAGATATACCAGTATTTCAGAAGTCTTGTCCGGCGTTGGTGCCTTTGATTGAAGAGGGTATTATCCATCATGATATTATGGACATGACAATCCGTTATTATTTGGACGATTTTGTATTGGAAAATCGAATTGATACACTGGTACTTGGATGTACTCATTATCCGTTGATTCGGGGAGATATTGAAAGAATCTATCCGAATCTACGAATTATCGATCCCAGTGAAGTGATGGCATATGAAGTAGAAAAAACCTTGGGAGAGCACAACCTGTTTGCAGATGCATTAACAGGGGAAAATATTTTTTATGCATCGGATTTGTCGGAAAACTTTGTGAATATGATTCATCGAATATTTGAAAACACAGAGGCAAAAATTGAATTTCGGAATTTAGAGTTGGATCAATATACATAAACGGGGGAGCGAACCAATGGATTATGAAGAGCTATTAGATTACCTGGGGCTAGAGGACCCTTCTGAATTTGAGTATTTTGAAAACATGGCGGACTTGATAGAAGGCCATGAACCTATTTCATCCGGTGCATTGTACCGCCTATTAAGAGGAGTACCGGACGGGGTGATGTCGGAGCTTTTGGAAGGATATTTTAATGAAGCCCAGGAGGCATGTCCAGATACGGAAGCGGATATTTTCACCTTGTTGGAAATGATTAAAAGAGCATTGATGGGGCTCTCTGAGAACTTGGAAGATGATCGAGACTGGATATTTTTCACGGAAGAGATTTTACGGTTCAAAGAGTGGTACATCAATGAATCTAAGGTCTTCATCAAAAGCAGAGAGAAGAACGAAGAAAAGCAAGTTACGGTGATGGAAGCCTTGGCCATTTCCCGGTTGGAGAAGTTGGAAGGACAGGAAAATGACTATGATTTTTCATCCGCCAAGGATTATCCATTGGATGAACATATCATGACATATTCCATAAAGGATATGGAGGAAGAAGATACGGAGATAGACGAAGAGTATCCGGAAGATTTTGAGGAGTAGACATGGGGGAAGCGACAACAGACATCAAAGGAAAAAGTGAATATGCGGTAGGAATGACAGCCGCCCTGACATGTGCCGTGTTATGGGGGCTGTTACCTATTTATTGGCAAGCGCTGCGGCCCATCGATTCTTTCGTGATTATTTTCTATCGAATCTTTCTGGTAGCCCTGGTTTGTTTCTTGGCCAGCCTTAAAACGTACGGTTGGAAAGGAATCATTGCCCCCCTTCGGATCAAAGGATTGGCCATACGATACTTTTTGGCAGGGATTGTGATTACCGGGAATTGGTCTCTATACATTTGGGCAGTGAATGCGAATTTTGTCATTCAAACCTCAATAGGCTATTACCTGGAACCGCTGATTGTTTGTGTGTTTGGAATTCTGTTTTTTAAAGAACGGATCACAGGCTACAAAAAAGTAGCCTTTGGATTGGCCTTGTTTGGCATTGTAATTATTTTAATTCATTTTGGGGAAGTGCCTTTTGTGGCCCTTGGCCTTGCTACTAGCTTTGCCCTTTATGCTGCTATCAAGAAAAGCTATCGATTGGAAGCACTGCTTTCCCTTCTTTACGAGACCATGTTTTTAGCAATCCCAGCGTTGGTAGTGGTCATTTACTTAGAAGCGAAGGGAGAAGGAGCTCTGGGGGTTGGGGAGCCATATCAGTATGTTTTGTTGCTACTGACGGGAGTCATTACAGTGATTCCGTTGGGGTTGTTTGCAGTTGGCATTAACCGATTGCCACTGGTCACCATGGGAATCATAGAGTATATTGCGCCTTCCATTACTCTAGTCATTGGAATCTTCTTGTTTAAAGAGCCTTTTGATGGGATTCAGTTCGTGGCCTTTATCATTATTTGGATAGGTTTGGTATTTTTCACCATAGGGGAGAGAAAAGAGTATCTGGCAGGGAAGAGCGATGGAAGGTAAAAGTAAAGGACTGAATGCTTTTGGGGTTGCATTTTTATATGTGGGGACCATTATGGGCGCCGGCTTTGCCTCCGGCCGGGAGGTTTGGCAATTCTTTGGTTGTTTTGGCCCTCAGGCAATCATTGGGGTGGCTTTTGTAGGCCTCCTGTTTATTCTAGTAGGATTGATGACCGTGCTGTTGTCCAGAAATCTTCAAACCAACGATATGGGTCAAATTATTGTCCCGGGAAAGAATCAAAGGCTCACTAAATTAGTGGGTTATTTCATGGCCGGTATTTTATTCACGGTGTTGATTACCATGAGTGCAGCAGGTGGTGCCTTCGTTTACCAGCAGTACATGATTCCTCGCCCCATTGGCGGACTGTTAATCATACTATTGGTGGTATTAACGGTACTGGGTGGTTTTCAGAGGATTCGGGGAATTTTTCGCTGGCTCATTCCCTTATTGCTTGTTGTGGTAGTGATTACCGGGGTGGTGCTTCTGGTGGGGCCTGTGCCCTCCATGGGAATGGAGATAAAAATAAAACCTTCTCCTTTGGCGCCCAATTGGCCATTAGCCGCGATTCTTTATGTTTCCTATAATATCCTGGCAGTAATCCCTGTAGTGGCTACCGCCTCTATACATGCCAAGACTACACGGCATGCTTTGATGGGAGCCGGTATGGGTGGACTCACTTTGGGAGTGATTGCGCTACTTTTGGTATTGGTGATGCAGAAAGACATGGCTTTCAGTCATTCCATGGATATGCCTATTTTGGCTTTAACCCAAAGAATGGACCCGATTCTGAACGGTGTATATGGCTGCATGCTCTTTTTCGCCATTTATGCATCGGCTACCACAAATTACTATGCGGTAACCACCAAAATGAAAGAAGGCCCCCGGAAAAAATGGCGGATTCTATTTATGGCCATAGCAGGATTTCTCATTGGACTGGTAGGATTTACCAATGTGGTGGCGTATATGTTCCCTGTGATTGGATATCTCGGCATGGGGATCCTACTTTTATTAACGATTCATTTTATACAATACTTTATCTCGGGAAGAGTCCTGGGCAATGGGGACAAACATCTAGTATCGGAAATGGAGGTACGTGAAAGAACATGAGTAAGAAACCTTTGTTCAAAGACTTTGAGAATCATCACCGATTGATGTTTCCAGAACCCATACGTCGAATAACCAGTGGCCAGGGCGGAGAAGTATTATTGATTCTGGGGAGAGATAGAACCGCCTTGTTGGATTGCGGAATGGCATATTGTTGGGAAGAGTTATTGGAAAAATTGGAAACAACTTTAAACGGAAGATCCTTGGACTATATATTACTAACTCATACACACTATGATCATGTGGGCGCCTTGCCCTACATTCGGGATCGATATCCCCAAGCCATGGTGTTGGCCTCGGAATATGCGCAGAAGGTGCTACAGAAGGAGAGCGCCAGAAAAGTAATCGGCGAGTTGGGAGAAGAAGCGGCCCGAACGTATTTGGGGACCGAGATGAAGGTGCGTACGGATGGGCTGGTGGTGAATCAGGTGGTGGGTGAAAACGATGAAATTGATTTGGGGGATACCATCATCCAAGTGTTGGAAACTCCCGGGCATACCACTTGCAGCCTTAGCTATTACATTCTCCCGGAAAAAATATTGTTGGCATCCGAATCCACGGGTATTCTGATAGAGCCGGAATTAGTACATACTGCCATACTCAAATCATATAGAGATAGCCTTGCTTCTGGTGAAAAGATGAAAAATCTTCAAGCAAACACTATCATTTTACCCCATTATGGGGTCTTGCCATCCCATTACAATGAACGATACTGGGAGTTGTTTTTTCAAACAACCTATGAAAAAAGAGACTATATACAAAAGCTATATGTTGATGGTCTATCAAAAGATGAAATTATAGGAAAATACATTGAAAAATATTGGGATGATGTCCGAGAACAAGAGCAGCCGAAGGCGGCATTTGTATTGAACGCAAAGAGCATTATCGATGTAATTTTGAAGGAGATTTAAGTACCTGGTAAAGAAAGGGTATTTTGTGTAGAAGCCATCCTCATGGCTTGTAGGCGACGAGAAAACATGATAGAATAATTCATGTTACACAAGGGAGACGGAGATGAAAGTATCGGATGCAAAGGGCTTTCGTCTGCAGGTAAAAACCGAGGACTATGCCTATCACGTTGAAATTGAGGAAAGTGAGGCTCCAGAGCTTTATAAAGTGCGGTATGGGAGAGGACTGGCCAACAGTACTTATCTAATACCAAAGTTTGTGTGGCTGGATTTCTTAACCACCTGTAAGGAATTAGGGGTCTTTTCTTGGGACGAAATTTATGATTTTCCGTCATATGGAGGGGAAGGATGGTTTGTCGCTTTTCATTTTTCCGGAGGACATGAAATTTCTTTTGCGGGAAGATTGGAAACTCCCTTTGGTTGGGCCGAATTTATGAACTACGTGCAATACTTCACTTCGAATCGTCCGGACATCTCGCTAGAAAAAACAGCCGCTTTTGAGGAGCCATTGTCCAATGAAGTTCCAGATGGTATGAGAAAAGCTTCTGCGGAAAGAGAACCGGAGTTGCAATCGGACTTTGTTCCAGACTTTTTGGACCAAAAGCCGGGAGATTATCGGGTGAAGCTGGAAGATTTATTTACAGAAGAGGAACTTTCTTCGACGGGGAAAAATGCTTTTGATCGGCAAGTCGCTAAGTTCAGCTCTTTTGTGAAGACGGGATCTCATACATTTGTGAATCTGATTATGGACAGTTTCGACGAAGACAAAGAAGAAACAGAAGATTGTGAAGCCAAGGAAGAATAAAACAAAAAAATATGAATATGTTACCGTGGTAAAAGGGGGGATAAAAATGGGGAACAATAGTGGAATGGTACGGAAAATCGATAAATTAGGCCGGGTAGTATTACCGGCGGAAATGAAAAAAGAATTAGGTCTATCCAATGAACAAAAGGTAGAATTTCATTTCGATGGAGATAGTATCGTCATAAAGAAATACAAAGAGCATTGCGCATTTTGCGACTCGAAAGAGGATTTGGCTGAATATAAGAGAAAAGATGAAAGTGGTGAAGTACTCACCAGCTATATCTGCAAAAAATGTTTGGCTGACATTATGAAGCTTTAGGTGAAGTAAATAGACATATAAAAAGACTCCAAACAATGGGGTCTTTTGTAGGTAAGGCGGGAGAACCATTATGAAAAACCAATTTCGAAAAAGAGTGGCATGGTGTTTAATACTTTGTTTAAGTTTTGTGCTGTTGACAGGGTTTGATTACCAACAGGGTTTCGGGTCCATTTATTACCAAGAAACTTATGATGTGTTTCAACAGACCCATTATCAGAGAATGATAGGGGACAACCCGAACCAGGGGATTGTAGAAGCCCATATGGTAGTAAGTGATTTGGAGGAAAGCGGACTTCGGCCTTTTGTTTTTGCGGGAGAAGTACGCGGAACTTATACAGTGGATACTATGGTAAAAACCGCAGAAGCCAATGGATACAAAGTTGTTGCTGCCATCAATGGAGATATTTTTGATACGGGCACGGGTACTCCTCGAGGTACGGTAATCCATAACAAGAATATTATCACATCAGGGTACCATCCCGACCGTGTGATTGCCTTCTATGAAGATGGAACTTTGGCCATGAGTCAAGTTCAGTTGGAGTACTCCTATCTTTCGCTTCAGGAAAATTCCACAAACCAGGAAATCATCGGTTATTTTAATGTGCCCGATGGAGGTGCCGGCGGACTATTCTTGTATAATCGCAATTATGCGAGCAGTACATTGACTGCCGGTGAAAGAATCGAAGTAGTGATTCAAGTAGAAGACATGCAAATGGGTGTTAATCGCAGCATAACCGGGAGTGTTAAAGAAATACTAAGCGGAGGGAATACTCCCATAGGAAACCAGGAATTGATTCTGTCCACTTCTAAGTCCAGTCCATACTATACCAGTTTGTCTCAATTGGTAGTGGGAGAACAGGTGGAAATCTCATGTAGGGAAAAGGGCACCGGGTTGGCGGATGCTGTTGAGGCAGTAGGTCTATACTATAGTATCGTGGAAAATGGCCGTATGGTAACCAATGGAACAGCGGTGAATCCGCGAACAGCCTTGGGAGTAAAGAGAGATGGTTCTTTGGTTTTATACGTAGTAGATGGAAGACAAGGCAGTTTGAGTAATGGATTAACCATCGAAGAATTGGCGGAACATATGATAGAATTGGGGTGCATTTCTGCATGGAACTTAGATGGCGGTGGCTCCTCACAAATGTTAGTCCGTAAACCGGGTATGGATGAAACGGCACTCCTAAAGAATTCTCCCAGTGGTGGTGCGGCCCGCGCGGTGAGCAACGGATTGTTATTGGTCTACGAAGAGGCGGGCACCCATCGAGTTTCCCATATACACACTTACCCCAGCAACACCATTTTGTTGACCGGAGAATCGGTGGTCATGAAAACATATGCTACCAACTCTCTTTATGAAAAAATGACGGTTCCCAATGGGGTGCAATATGAAGTAGACCGATACGGAACAATGGAAGAAAATCAATTTACGGCGAGGGCATCGGTGGGAGACGCTATTATAAAAGCAAGTGTAGAAGGAATGAAAGCGGAAGCTACGGTTCAAATCGTAAATCAAGTACGAATTATTCCGGCCAGCGAGAAATGGACAATAAAACCGGGGGAAAGTCGCAAGGTAGAAGCTCGGATTGCGTACGGAACGGTGGCTTTATCCAACAGCACTCCGGCATTCTCTTACAGCTGTGACTCAACCATCGGGACGGTTGACAATAATGGAGTATTTAAAGCCGCCAAGGTGCTTTCCGAAACCACCGGAAAGATAACAATATCATACGGTTCCCAAGAGGCCAGTATTGCTGTGACTGTGACACCCGTGGTTTTGACACCCGTTATATTCTCCGACACACATGGTCACTGGGCAAAAGAAACCATCGGAATCCTTGCGGCCATGGGGAAAGTTGGAGGTGTGGGAGATAATATGTTTATGCCGGATGGGGAACTGACGCGCGCTCAATTTATGGCTTTCTTGGCGAAAGCCACCGATGGAGTGGATGTAACAAAAGCCCAATCAGCCAATTTTACAGATGTTCCAGCATCATCATGGGCTACCGGCTATATCAACTGGGGTTATCAGGAAGGAATCGTAAGTGGAGTGGGTGATGGTCTCTTTGCACCGGATGCTCCTATCACCAGAGAACAAATGGCAGTGATGTTGTGCAACTACGCCGTATATCAAAGCTTTGCTTTGCCTCAAAAGGAGGATGCTTTTACGGAATTCACAGACAAAAATAAGATTAGCTCCTGGGCAAGAGATTATGTTCAGACGGTGGCCGGAGCTAAAATGATGAGTGGTATGGGAGATGAACGCTTTGAACCCCAAGGAATCGCAACAAGAGCGCAGGCAGCAAAAATCATTTATGAATATATTGATGCAAGGGAAGGGATTAATGATTAGATATGATCAAATTAACAACGTTAAAAAATGGGATACGTATCGTATCCGAAGAAATGAACCATGTTCAAACCGTGGCTTTTGGTGTGTTTTTTCGAACGGGGTCCATTGATGAACCGCCGGAGCTGTATGGAGCCAGTCATTTTGTAGAACATATGATGTTTAAAGGCACACCGCGTTTTACTGCAAAAGATATCGCAGAAGGATTTGATCGGTTGGGGGGGTCGGTCAATGCCTATACCTCCAGGGACCACACCTGCTATTATTTTAAGACAACAGCGGATACATTCTTACCTGCATCGGACATTTTGTTTGACATGTTAAATGCCAGCTTGTTTGAGGAAAAAGAAATTGAAAAAGAGCGGCAGGTAATATTGGAAGAAATCAAAATGATGGAGGACCAACCGGATGATTTGTCCATGGAGCATTGCACACGATTGGTTTTTGCCGGAGATCCTCTGGAACATGATGTGGCGGGAAATCCAGAAGCACTGGCAGGACAAACGGGAGAAAAACTAAAGGAATATATTCGAAAAGAATACACTTGCGACAGTGTGGTAATTGCCATAGCCGGTGGATTTGACTTAGACCAGGTGATTCATCTGGTGGAGGAAAAAATGGGTGGGTTCGGACCGAAAAAAACCAAGGACCTGGGGCCGCTTGTTCCCTATCAGCCGGGGCAAGTATCTGTGGTAAAAGAAATTGAGCAAACCAATCTTTGTATCGGAACTCGATTTATTACTTTAGACTCCGAAGACTATTATGCTGCTGCTTTCTTGAATAACATTTTAGGTGGTTCCATGAGCTCCCGACTTTTTCAAAATATACGGGAGGAAAAGGGATTGGCATATACTGTAATGAGCATGCCTCAAATTATGTCACGCTCCGGTTTGCTATTGGTTTATGCCGGAATAGCTCATGATAAGTTGAGAGAATGCATCCATGCCATCGTAGAAGAATTGGATAATCTTGGGAAGCATGGCATTTCAAAGGAAGAGTTGTTAAAGGCCAAGAATCAAGGGAAAAGCAGTATTGTATTCAGCATGGAAAGAACCCATAGCCGAATGATGAGTATCGGTAGAAACCTCTTGCTTATGAATCGAGTAATCGAACAAGAGGAATTGATTGAAAAAATAGAAAAAGTGACCTTGGAAGATGTGAATCGACTGGGAAAAGAGATTCAAGATATACATCAATATTCTTTTGCAGTGGTGTCTCCCAATACGTTTAAACTCTAGGAGAATGTACCCTTATGAAGAAAATCAGAATTGTAACAAAAACAGGGGTTCTGCCAACTTATGAAACGAGGGGTTCAGCAGGCATGGATCTTAGATCTACCGTGAATCACCAGTTGTTGCCCGGCAAACGTTGTTTGATACCTACGGGAATTTTCATAGAGCTCCCGGAAGGATATGAAGCGCAAGTTCGAGCGAGAAGCGGATTTGCGGTGAAACACGGCATTGGCCTTGTGAATGGGGTAGGAACAATTGATAGTGATTACAGAGGAGAGATTCAGGTCTGCCTCATCAATTGGGGGGAAGAGTCTTTTGAAATAAAGCAAGGGGATCGAATCGCCCAGCTGATTATCAGTCAGTATGAGCGGATTGAATGGGAAGAGGTGGCTGCGTTGGAAGACACAGAGAGAGGTGCTGGAGGATTTGGAAGTTCTGGCAAGTAAGGAATAACAGAAAGGAAGAGAGCACATGCTAGGCACAAAGAAAAAAGAAAAGGAAGACACTTTTTATGAGCTGTTTTTGGAATCTATCGAGAAAATTTTGGAAGCGGGAGTGGCTTTTGAAGAGTTGGTAAGGAAATATGATGCGGTAGGAGATCGTGTCGCCAATTTGAAAGTCCTTGAGACGGAATGCGATATGAAGACCCATAAAATTCTAAAGCACCTCAATGAAAATCGAAACACACCTATGGATAGAGAAGATATTTATAATATTGCCAGAGAGCTGGACGATATCGTGGACTGCATTGAGGAGGTGGCCAATCGGTTTGTGATATTTGGTATTGAAATTATGAGGCCGGAGGCTTTGACTATGGCAAAATTAATTCTCCAAGCCATTCGTGAGTTGGAAACTTTATTCCAACACTTACATGAAATTAAAAGTAATACCATTGTGATGGAGCAGGTGATTGAAGTCAATCGCATCGAAAATGAAGGAGATGTGGTATATCGAGGAACATTAGCCAGGCTCTTTCAAGAGGAAAAGGACCCCATTGAAATTATCAAATGGAAGCACATCTATGAGCAACTGGAGGAATCCTTGGATGCTTGTGAAAATGTAGCGAATCAAATCGAAGGGGTTATTATGAAATACTCCTAGGTGAATGGAATGATAGATCGAATCGCGCTGGAAGAAAGAGAATATGCAATTTTAAGCAAAGGAGCCGCAAGAGCTGTGGAATCACTGGGAAGGGACCTTTGGGAGGAACCTTGTCAGGTACGGACGGCCTATATGCGGGATCGAGACCGAATTGTTCATTCCAAAGCATTCCGCCGCCTAATGCATAAAACCCAGGTTTTTATCGCGCCTGAAAAAGATCATTATCGAACCCGATTGACCCACACCATTGAAGTTTCTCAAATTGCTCGTACCATTGGGAGAGCTTTGGCATTAAATGAAGACTTGATTGAAGCCATTGCTTTAGGTCATGATTTGGGCCATACTCCCTTTGGGCACAATGGAGAAGCCTACTTATCCGAAGTACATCCCGAGGGATTTAAGCACAATCAGCAGAGCATACGAGTGGTGGAGATTCTGGAAGGAATCCATGGGCCGAAACAACGGGGGATGAATCTTACCAAGGAAGTCCGGGATGGTATCTTGCATCATACCGGGAATGGTGTACCGTTCACACTGGAAGGGCAGGTGGTAAAAACCTCGGACCGAATCGCTTACATCAACCATGATATTGATGATGCCATACGAAGCGGTGTACTTCGCGGTGAGGACCTGCCAAAGGAATGTGTGGCTTATTTGGGGAAAAACCATCGTCAAAGGGTAAATACTATGGTAACGGACATGATTCAGAACTCCTGGGAGAAGGATTTCGTCGGAATGAGCCGGGAATGTTCCCATTACACCAATATGCTGAGAGACTACATGTTTGAAAAGGTCTATTTAAATGAAAATGTCAAGAAACTGGAAGAATTAGAGCAAGTTCGAAACATGATTGAAACACTCTATGGATATTATTTGGCCCATACAGAAGAACTACCCTCGGAGCACTTGAATCTTGTGGAAGAATTTGGGCCAGCGGAAGTGGTAAAGGACTACATCGCAGGAATGACGGATCGCTATGCCCATCGAATTTACCGTGAAATTATGATAAGAATAAAATCCTGAAAAAAATCTTGAAAAATAAAGAATATGTGATGATTGTGTCGAATAAGTAATAGTGGGGTATGATTACTTATTCGATTTTATTTTGAGGGATTGAAATGACCACCAGTAACGACAGTGTTGTAGAAGAAATTAAAACCAGATGTAATATTGTGGATGTCATCGGAGCCGTCGTTCCGTTGAAAAGGGCAGGAGCTAACTATAAAGGCCTTTGTCCTTTTCATAATGAGAAGACGCCCAGCTTTGTGGTTTCAGACCAGAAGCAAATTTTTACTTGTTTTGGGTGTGGCGTCAAAGGAGACGTAATCGAATTCGTGAAGAAGTACTATGGATTGGAGTTTTTGGATGCGGTGGAGAAGCTGGCCAAAGATTATGGAATCCCTTTGCCAGAAAGAAAGGGTTTCGGGAGCCAGGACCGAGAAGAACTATACGAAATCAATCGTTTGGCGGCCAGGTTTTATTACGAACAATTCACCGCGGAAAAAAATCCGGGATATGAGTATATGATGAACCGCGGAATTCATCCTTCTATTTTGAAGAAATTCGGAATCGGGTATGCCAAAGATGAGTGGGATTCTTTGCTGAAGCATCTAACGGGGATGGGAATTTCAATAGAAAAGCTGGTGGAAGTTGGTTTGATTACACAAGCCAATGGAAAAACTTATGATAAATTCCGGAATCGGGTCATGTTTCCCATTATCAATACAGGCGGGAAGGTTATCGGGTTTGGTGGGCGAATATTGGGTGAAGGAGAGCCCAAGTACCTCAATTCACCGGAATCCCCCATATTTCATAAGAAAAATCATATTTATGGGCTCCATTTAACGCGATCGGATGTGGGCCGCATGGGATATGTCATTTTAGTGGAAGGATACATGGATGTGATATCTCTTTATCAACATGGGATATTCAATGTAGGAGCATCCCTTGGAACGGCTCTTACGGAAAATCAGGCCCGATTACTGAAACGATATGCCGATCAAGTGGTATTAGCATATGATGCGGATAATGCCGGGGTGTTAGCAGCGATTCGAGGCACTGAGATTTTATATAGGGAGGGGCTGAAGGCAAAAGTGCTTCATGTCACCAGTGGAAAGGACCCAGATGACTTTGTGAAAAACAAAGGGAAAGAGGCCTTCCTGGAGCTAGTGAAAACAGCCAAACCTTATGGAGAGTACATGATTGAGGTGCTTCGTAAAGACCATGACTTGACAACGCTGGAAGGTCGTGTGGAATTTTTGAAAGCCGCCACAGATTTTTTGGGAAAGTTAACACCAGTGGAAGCAGCGGCCTATATGGAAAAGTTGGCACGGGTGACGGGGATTTCCCAAGGAGCGATTCAGAGAGAGCTAAGGCAGCAAGTGGAAAAGCAGAAAAACAAAGCATCACCTTCTTCTGTCTCATACCGGGCTACCGAAGAGGTGCAGATCATGTCTACCCAAGGCATGTCATTACTCGAGAAGAATTTACTAAAATTGCTATTATCTCGAGAAGACTATTTAGAAGAGATAGTGCCATACCAAGAAGCATTTGAGAGTCCCATATCGAGAGAACTTTTTCGAAAGATACAGGAGCATATTTCTTTGGAAAGTGCATTGGATATTACAAAACTGATGGACGGTTTGGATAGAGAATTGTTGGATGCACTGACGGAACTAATGGAAAGCGTACGTTTGGCAGGGAAAGAAGCTCAAATTTTGAAAGAATGCATACAGACCTATGAATGGGAGAAACTGAATCGGAGAGAGAAAGAAATCCTGGATATGCTGGATTTGGCAGACGAAACCATGGAGGGAAACGATACCCACGGTGGGCAACTGGTAATTTTACAGCAAGAGTTGATGGAGATACAGAAAAAGAAAAGTGGTGGGGGTAAGAAGATATGAGCCGAGAAGAAGATAAAATGACGAAAACCTTTGAGTTCTTAGACGATTTGGTGGCAAAAGCAAAGGAAACAAAGAATGCCATAACCACCAAACAGATTGATGCGTATCTGGACACCGTAGGGTATGATAAAGATCATGCCGATGAGGTGTATGAAGCGTTATTGGCAGTAGGGGTGGAAGTTGAAACAGAGGTGGATCCCGAAAATCTATTGTTGATAAATCTGGATGAAGAGGATGAAGATACGCCGGATGTGGAAAAAGATGCGGAGAAAATCGTGGTGGACGATTCCGGTGAAATCGACTTAGATTCCACTTTGCCTAAGGGAATTGCAGTAGACGATCCGGTTCGAATGTATCTGAAGGAAATCGGCAAGGTTCCTCTCTTAACCGCGGAGGAAGAAATCGATTTAGCAAAACGCATGGAAAACGGGGAAGAAGAGGCAAAACAGAAGTTATGCGAAGCCAACCTTCGGTTAGTGGTTTCCATCGCAAAACGTTATGTGGGTCGGGGGATGTTATTTTTGGACTTGATTCAGGAAGGAAATTTGGGCCTTATCAAAGCGGTGGATAAATATGATTGGAGAAAAGGTTTTAAATTTTCCACCTATGCCACTTGGTGGATACGTCAAGCCATTACGCGTAGCATTGCGGATCAGGCAAGAACCATTCGGATTCCGGTTCATATGGTAGAAACCATCAATAAACTAATTCGGGTTTCTCGTCAGTTGCTTCAAGAATATGGTCGAGAACCCACGCCGGAAGAAATAGCCATGGAGATGGATATCACGGAAGACAAAGTCAGGGAAATTCTTAAAATCGCCCAAGAACCCGTTTCGTTGGAAACTCCCATCGGAGAGGAAGAAGACAGTCATTTGGGAGACTTTATTCCGGATGAAGATGTACCGGCACCTGCGGAGGCCGCTGCGTTTTCTATGTTAAAAGAGCAGTTGGTGGAGGTGTTAGACACCTTGACGGAGAGAGAACAGAAGGTGTTAAAACTCAGATTCGGCTTAGAGGATGGTCGTGCCAGGACTTTGGAAGAAGTGGGAAAAACCTTTGACGTTACCCGAGAACGCATACGACAGATTGAAGCCAAAGCATTAAGGAAGCTACGACATCCTTCTCGAAGCAAGAAGTTGAAAGATTACTTGGAGTAGGCCATTGAAATATTCACAAAGATTACTATGTATGGCACAAGAGATTTCTGTTGACGACCAAGTGATTGATATCGGCTCGGATCATGGATATCTACCCATTATATTGTGGGAAAAATACCCCGGAATAAAAGTCATTGTTTCAGATATCAGCCCGGGCAGCTTGAAAAAAGCCAGGGAGAACATTGGGAGTTATTTGACAGAGGATCAGGAAAAACAGTGGGCTTCTTTTCGACTGGGTTCCGGCCTTTCGGTAGTTTCTCCTGGTGAGGCAACGGTGGCTGTAGTGGCAGGAATGGGCGGCTTGCTCATTTCTCAAATTTTGGAAGATTCGGAAAGAATAGCGCGCAATTTCGATAAATTGATATTGCAGCCGCGAAATGGACAAGGAAAATTAAGATTCTGGCTATTGGAAAATGGATATCAAATCGTAAAAGAGCGGTTGGCCAAGGAGGGAAAATTCATTTGTGAGATTCTAGTGGTGAGGCCGACTTCGGGTGCTCCAAAATCTCTTGAATGGTCTTTGGGAAAGGAAATCGAGTTTGAAGTGCCGAAGCACCTACTAGAGGTGCCGGATGGTGAGTTGGTGGCCCCTTTTTTACGTGGGAGATTGGAGCAGGAGCAGAATATCCGAAATGCTTTGGCATGTAGCAATTCTCCGGACTTGGTGAAAGCGGCCGTGACGGACAATCGAATTTCCTATTTGGAAGCATTGATTCAAAGATGGGAGGAGGACCAGAATGAGCATATGGAAGCTGGAATTAATGGAAGCTCTCAATGATATTGCTCCGGAATCAGATCAGGATCATTGGGACAACGGGGGCATTCAATTGGATTTGGGAGAATATGAAATCCATCGAATTCTGGTGGCATTGGAAGTGACCACAGAAGTCATAAAAGAGGCCAATGAAGTGGCGGCAGACTATTTAGTGGTTCATCACCCCTTGATTTTTCATCCTATTTCAAATATTGATGCCAACGAGGTAACAGGAAGCTTTCTGACGGAACTGATTCAAGCCGGAATTGGTGTTTATGCCAGTCATACCGCCTTTGACAGAGCAAAGGGGGGTAACAATCAGTTCTTGGCTAAAAAACTGAGCCTTATAGATATACAGCCCCTCATTCCATTTCACCCGGATGAAGGAGTGCCCGGGGTAAAAGGTGGCGTGAAGGAAACCACCACATTATTGGATATGTGTCAACAGTTGTCTTATGTTTTGGAAGAAGACAAAGGGATGCTACGAATGGTGGGTAACCCGGACAAGGCAATCCGCAAGGTTGCCATTGTAACCGGTGCCGGTGGAAGTTGTGTGAAAGATGCCGTGTTAAACGGATGCGATCTTCTGATTACGGGAGACGTCAAGTATCATGATGCTTGCTTGGCACGAGAAACCGGATTGGCTGTTATTGATGGAGGGCATTATGGAACGGAAAAAGCGTTTGTTGGGAATATGTTACAGCAATTGATAGATAGGATTGGGAACAAAGCGGAAGTGATTCCGTCGAAAGCAGTAGAAAATCCATTCTGGATTATCAAATAGAATGACAGAAAGATAGATATTGGGTAGACCAGGCAGTCGCGTGAATCCGTTGAAGGTTCATGAGGAAAGTCCGGGCTCCATAGGGCAAGGGTGCCGGATAACGTCCGGCGTAGGTAACTATAGGGAAAGTGCAACAGAAACACACCGCCGAAACAGGTAATGCTGTGGTAAGGGTGAAATGGTGCGGTAAGAGCGCACCGGGTGTTTGGAGACAAACATGCCGTGTAAACCCCACTCGGAGCAAGACCAAATAGGGCCAATTGTGGTGGCGGCCCGCTGCCGGCCCAACAGGTAGGTCGCATGAGCATTTCAGCAATGGAATGCCTTAGATAGATGATTGCCAAATACAGAACCCGGCTTATAGGTCTACCCAATATCTGGAATAAAAGGCATGTTTCCCCATAATAGAGGGAGACATGCCATTATAGTTTTTGTATATCTTTTTGATAAACTCGTCGCAAGAAAAATAGGGTAAAGAAGATAGATAGCACTTCGGCAATAGGCCAAGACCACCAAATGGCACCGATTCCATAGTGATGGACTAATAAATAGGCGAGGGGGACAATGCCAATTAATTGACGAATCAGGGATTGCCATAGGCTTAACATACCATGTGCTGTGGCTTGAAATAATGTGGAGGTGATGATTCCGAAAGATGCCGGAATAAAGGTAATGGCAATAATCCGAAGTGCAGGGACGCCAATTTGAAGCATAGCGGGTGTTGCGCTGAACAGAAGGAGAAGCTGTTTAGGAAATATCATAAACAGTGCGGTCCCAATCATGGTAATGATCAATGCCACTTTAAAACTAAAATAATAAGAGTGCATGAGCCGTTGTTGGTTTCTTGCACCGTAATTATACCCCATGATTGGCATAGCTCCCTGATTTAGGCCAAAAACTGGCATAAATACAAAGGATTGTAGGCGGAAATAGGCGCCCACTACGGCCACGGCAGTCTCGGAATATCCGGCCAATATTCCATTGATTAGAAACAACATTACAGAACTGATGGCCTGCATGATGATAGAGGGAAATCCAACCACATAGATATCCTTTGCTATATTCCAATTCCAACGGAAATGGCGTAGTTTCACACGAACATCATGCTTGTAAGCAAATAGCAGGAAAAATCCCAACATCATAGAAAAGAATTGTCCGATTACAGTGGCAATGGCCGCTCCCAATAC
>CALFUG010000164.1 GCA_937928455.1 uncultured Clostridia bacterium | reverse complement strand
TGGGCATATGATGAGGGATTGTTCCTGGGGAGCCCCGGAGAAAACGATACCCTTTGGATAGGCCCCGATCAGTATTTGAGCCGGGAGGATATGGCGGTGCTCATCCTGCGGTATCAGGAAAGGAAAGAGGCGAAGGAGGAATTGCTTTGGAAGGATACCTTGGATAGCCCAGAAGAGAGGGTGGCTTTTTCCGATGAAGCATTTATCTCAAATTATGCCAGGGATGCAGTACAGACACTGGCTCAAGCGGAAATCATTAATGGTAAAGGGGAGAATCGGTTTGATCCCAAGGGAACCACTACCCGGGGAGAGGGGGCCAAGGTGATTGCCTTGATGCTCAAGCAGGAATTAAAATAGTACCAATTCCTCAAGAGAAGAACATTACTTTGCTCTTTTCTTGAGGTTTTTTCTCCTTTTTGCGCCCTTTATTGACACCTATTTTCACCCTCGATATAATGAAGGCAAGAAAGAAGCGTTCTCCGAGTTTCCATCGACACTCGTTTGCCGGGGAAACCGTTTAAGGTAACAGGAGCGATCCGGTTACCCGCCGTATTTGCAAAGGAGGATGAAGGCTGGAAAAGGCCCTCATTTTCGCTTTGCCTTTATTTTCTTTGAAACCAACAAAGGAGGACTGGAAGAGAAATGAAGCGATTAAAGTTTACAAAAAGTCTATGTATCGGCTGTGGACTCTGCGCGCAGATGTGTTCCGCCAACAAGGAGGACAAGGTGTGGCCGGAGCGGGCTCGTATCTTTATCGAGACGTCCTATGATGATGGAAAACTGGTGTATCACGACCACTACTGTACACTCTGTGGAATATGTGTGAAAAGCTGTCCCGAGGAAGCCATTACCTTGAATGAATATCTTCAGGTAGACCCAGAGAAATGTACCGGCTGTGGAATCTGTGCGGAAAAGTGTCCCAAGAAGGTCATCCGTATCCGAGAAGACCTGGCCATTATGTGTGATACCTGCGAAGGGGACCCCACTTGTGTGAAGGTATGTCCCCAGCATGCGTTGCGATTTGAGTAGAGAGGAGGAATAAGTGAAATGACTATGTTAGGATATCAAAACAAAGTCCTTCGTCTTCACATGACGGAAGGCACGTCATCCACCGAACCTCTTCGGATGGATTTCGCCGAAAAATTTATCGGACAAAAGGGGCTAGCCATTCGCTACTTGTATGAAGAGTTACCACCGGGCATTGATGCGTTGGGTCCGGACAATAAATTGTTGTTTACCACGGGGCCATTCACCGGAACGGGAGTGCCTTGTTCCGGAAAACTTTCCGTAGCCGCCAAATCTCCGGCTACCGGTACCATCAATGATTGCTCCATCGGAGGGCACTCCGCCAATGCCATCAAGTATGCGGGCTACGATATGATTATCGTAGAAGGCCAGGCAGAAAAACCCGCCATCGTTATCATAGAAGATGATAAAGTCACCTTCGAGGATGCAGGAGAGCTTTGGGGCATGGGAGCCCATGAAGCGGAAAAAAGGTTACAAGACCGATTTGGTCGCGAGTATATATTCCTGGTCATCGGACCGGCGGGGGAGAATATGGTGCCCATGTCCTGTATCAACTCCGACTACTATCGTCAGGCCGGCCGAGGCGGTATCGGTGCCGTAATGGGATCCAAGAAAGTGAAAGCCATTGGTATTAAAGGCACCGGTGGTTTGGCGGTGGCGGATATCAAAGCCTTGAAAGACAAGGTCATCAAATACCAGCAGGAAGATGTGCATCAAGATGATAATAACTTTGTATTCGATGCGGGAACCACGGCATTCCTGGAGGCTTGCCAGGATGGAGGAATCCTTCCCAAGAGAAACTTCAGCGATGCTACGGATGAGAAGTGGACGGATTACAACGGAGATGTACTTTTGAGCAAGCTGGCGGGAAAAAGAGGTTGTGGTAGCTGCGGCTTGGGTTGCGGTAATTTCATCCAGTGGGAAGATGCTATTGTAGAAGGACCGGAATACGAGTCCATTGCCGTGGCAGGACCCAATGCAGATGTATCCAACCCCTATGATATTTTGAAGTTCAACCAGGTGGCGGACGATATGGGTCTGGACACCATCAGCGCAGGGGATGTGTTGATCTGGGCCATGGAGATGACGGAAAAAGGCATTCACGATTTCGGCATTCGATTTGGGGAAGCGGATAAAATGAGAGAGTACTTGAAGCTGATGGCTCACAAAGAAGGCGTAGGCGCAGACCTGGCCATGGGTGTGAGAGCGGCTTCTGACAAGTACGGTGGACAAGAATTTGCTATGCATGTGAAGGGTCTGGAGTATCCGCAGTATGAGCCTCGTGGCTCTTGGGGAATGGCCATGGCGTATGCCACCTCTGATCGAGGAGCTTGTCATATGAGAGCTTATGCTCCCAACGAAGAAGTGTTTGCCGCCTCCATTCCTCCTTATACTGCAGAGGGAAAAGGACAGATGGTCTATAACTTGGCGGAGTTCAATGCGGTGAAATTCTCCGTGTGTATCTGCGACTTTTGGGCCACTGTTACCTATGAAATTATGGCAGACCTGCTCACGATAGTGACCGGCAAAGAATGGTCCCCAGAAGATATGGGAGAAGTGGGAAGAAGAGTGATTAACATCGCCCGAGCGTTTAATCAGCGAGAGGGCTTTGACCGGAAGGACGATACGGTGCCTCCCAGGATTGTCAAGGAAGCGCTGGCTACCGGTCCGGCGGCAGGGCAGATGATTCCTCAGGAAGCCTTCGATGATATGTTGAATCAGTACTACGATGTGATGGGTTGGGATGAAAACGGCCGAATGCCGGATGAGCTGATCCAAAGCCTGCTATAGCCTGGGAGAACCTGGAATATGATCACCATCAAAATCCTCCTTCGAGGTACCTTGCCCAAATATTGGGAGGGAGAAAAAGAACGAACCATAATGGTGCCGGAAGGAACCACCTGCCACCAGGCCCTAAAAAGCCAGGGGATTGATTACGAGAAAATTCCCCGGTTTGGTTTTGTGGCGGTGAATGGGATGCGAGTGATGATACATCAGGAGCTGCAGGATGGAGATGAGCTAAAGGCGTATTCTAAGGTTTCCGGAGGCTGAGATACAAGAGGGTAAAAAAAGAGCGGCATGATTAGCCGCTCTTTTGTGGCATGTGGGGTCGGTTCGGGGTCAGGTACCTCCTGGGTCTCTCGCCGGTTGGATAGATGAAGAGGTACCTGACCCCGAACCGACCCCGATGGATGAGAGAAAGTTTTAGTCATCGTCTTCTTCCGGAAGAATCTCCAGTAGAATCAAGTCTTCTTCTGTGAGGGTGCCGTAGTCTAACAGTTTTTTCGCCAGGGTGCCGGAGTCGTCTTTCACCGGTTGACGAAGAAGCAGGTAGGACAGGTGTACCACATGGTCTCGAAGGAAGGCTTCTTCCTTTAGTTCCTGATAGAATTCCTCGTCGATGAGTGCAATCTCCAAAGCTTTGTCCGTAGCCCTTCGCCATTTAAAATCCCCATTGGTGTCTTGATAGCCAATGGATCGCAGGGCAAAGGTGGTATAGGCGGCAGCATTCATGGGTTTTTTGCTACCAAAGGTGTCCTCGGTGACCCCTTTGGTCAGGTTGTGGTGATAGAGAAAGCCAACATAGGGCCGCCCCCACTTGGGAACATCCGTAAAGGGATGAGGATAGTTGTTTTCCAATGCTTCCTCTTCGCCCCCCATGAGGCGAACAAAGATAGCCGCACCTTCCACCCGAGTAGGGGCTCGGTCCAATTCAAAGCCCTGGTCCGTTCCTTTGAAGATGTGAAGCACGTTGAGTTTTTCGGCCTCTTCCTGGTATTTTATAGTGAGGTTGGCAAAAACAGATACGGTGGAGGTCAATAGAAATACCAGCATCGTAAATAGGATGAGGACGGTTTGCCGCTTCATGGGAGTCTCCTCTTCTAATCTTTCGGTGGGGAATAAGGTATCGTGGTACTATTATACTAGATTTTAGCAAAAATGGTAGATGGTAACCTGGAAAAGGCCAACGAAAATCCGTAAGTGCGGATAAAAGTGTTCGGAATATTACGACATAATGGCAAATGGTTACATGCCCCTAGTCCGATATTCGCCTTATGTTATAATAAATAACAACGGAATAAGTTCCCTGCATGTGAGGACACCACAACAACCAAGTTTTTGTGGTGTTTATTTCACGAAAGGGATCAGGGGTACCGTTTTTAGGACATGGAAGAGATTACTATGGAGATAGCAGGAAAATATTGGCAATGAATACGTTTCAATCGCAGTTTGGTGTACCAACCTGTGACAAGCAAGGGCTGTGAAGGGGTTTGATACCTTCGTGAAGGAGCAGCTCTGTGGAAGCTGGGTGGAGGAACGATATGCTGAAAATTTTGATTTGCGATGATTCCCCAAAAGAAGCCGATGAGTTGCGAGCACAAGTGATGGAATGCTGTGGAGACCGCATTCAGGCTATTATCTCGTTTCAAAAAAAAGATGCCCTAAACTTCTATTTGGAAGAAAATGATTCGGAGCCGGCTATTTTGATGATGGACCTAAAGTTTTGCGAAGGGGGCATCGAACTGGCGAAGAAAGCCAAGGAAGTAAACCCTTGGGTACAAATCATATTTCTTATCAACCAGGGTGCTATGAGCCTTGATGTCTATGAAGTGGACCACGTCTATGCTCTGGAAGAACCCCTCAATCCAGAAAAACTGAAGGCTGCTTTTCATAAGGCAGTGCAGAAGATTGACGAGAACCGTCGAGAGCTGATTCCCATTCGAAAACGGGGAGTGACCTATGCCATCCCTTTAAAGAAAATAGAATACCTGGAAAAAGACCGTCGACTGGTTCATATTCACATGGGAGTGGTGAAGCATAGCATCTATGCAAAGTTTGAGGATATGAAAAAATACAAGACGGATTATTTTGTTCGGTGCCATAACAGTTATGTGGTGAATTTGATTCATGTGGACACCATGGAAGATCAGCATTTCATAATGAAGAACGGTCGAAAGATTCCTATCAGTCGAAGTCGAAGCAAGGAAGCCAAGGAAACGTATTTGGCCTTTCTTGTGAGAGAACCGGTGGAGTCTTTATTATAGCGAAGAATAGATTATTGTCGTAGTGTAGAACGAGTACAAAATTCTGTGAATAGATTGATTTTAATGCGATAAAGGAGTATTGTGTAGTTGAAGTAGCTCAGTGAACGCAAATGACCTCATAAAGAGAGCGAGGTGTGTGAAATAGGTGTAAGAAATAATAATTTGTTGTTTTAAATTACTGGAAGGAGAAAGTTATGAGAAAGAGGAAAGTGTTAGCGGTGTTCATGGCCATTGCCATGGTTTTCTGCTACATCCCGACAACCGCTGTTGCCGACTCGATGCCCGGGGCATTCCAGGATATGCCACAAGAGGGTTTTTGGTCCACAGCAGCACTGGAAGCAGCCGTAGATAACGGCTTACTCAATGGATTTGTGGAAAAGGATGGTACTTACATCAAACCCAATGATCCGTTAACTAGAGCACAAATGGCTGCCATTGTGAACAGAGCCTTTGGGGCAGAAAACAAGGCGACTCTCACAGGAGTAGCTGATGTAGCATCCAATGCCTGGTATTTAGGGGATGTGCAGAAAGCGGTCCAGATGGGGACCATGAAATTGGATACCCTGATGAGACCCAATGATTCTATTACCAGACAAGAGGCCTTTACCATTTTAGCCCGAGCTTTCAAAATGACCGATGGAACCGCTACCGACTTAGCGGGATTTTCCGATGGAAGCAAAGTGGCCAGTTGGGCCGTTCCTGGAATGGGGGCTCTGGTAAAAGCGGGTTATGTACAGGGGAGCGACAATACGCTCACTCCCACAGCCCAGATGACGAGAGCGCAATTTGCCGTCATTATGAATAATATGATTCAAGATTACATTACCCAGGCCGGAACCGTTACCGCCGTAGCTAGCGGCAATGTAATGGTAAATGTCCCCGGAGTTACCTTGAAAGATGTTACCATCCAGGGAGACTTGATTGTGGGAGATGGTGTGGGTGACGGAGATGTTACTCTGGATAATGTCACTATCAAAGGAGACTTGATTGCCCGAGGAGGCGGCGTGAATTCCATCATCATTGTGGGTGGTGGTGTAGACGGAAAAATTGTTATCGCTAAAGTGGATGGACAGGTCCGTGTCTCCGTAGAAGGTGGAGCCGAAGTGGAAGTCATCGTTATTGATGACGGAAAGGATGATGTTATCATCGAAGGAACGGTGGGCACCGTAGAAGTTACTGCACCGGATACTCCGGTTATCGTGCAGAACGCTACGGTAACAAATATTGAGATAAAATCCGTAGGCGCTGCCAATGTAACAGTAGCCAGTGGTTCCACGGTAACCAATGTGGTAGTAGGGACCGGATCTACAGGGACCACCCTTAATGTAGAGGGGCGTGTTACCAATGTGGAAAC
>CALFUG010000163.1 GCA_937928455.1 uncultured Clostridia bacterium | reverse complement strand
TATATTTTTTTGTAGTAGTCATAGTAGTAGGGGCTGTGGAAATGTTTATAAGCCTCTTAATTGTGATAATACCAACGATTTAAAAATAAACAACTTTGTGGATAACCCAGGGAATAGGAAGGTATAAAATAGGATAACTTTACTGTTTCCCGTTGATGATATTTTTTAAGAAGAAAACACTTTCTTTTAATTGCTCATCCTTTTGCATTTCTTCATGTATTTTATCACAAGCATATAAAACAGTAGTGTGATCTCTATTGCCAAAATTTTCCCCTATTTTCGGAAGAGACAAGTCCGTCAAATCTCGACAGAGGTACATAGCAATCTGCCGGGGAAAAGCCAAGGCTTTTGTTCGCTTGCTGGATTCCATTTCCGATAATTTTATAGAGTAATGTTTACACACCGCTTTCTTTATAGAATCTGGTGTAATATTAAAATCCGCAGCCAGCAGTATATCCTTTAACACTTCCCGGGCCAGTTTTCGGCTGATGGGTTCGTTCATTAAATTAGAAAAGGTGACAATTCGAGTGAAAGCGCCTTCCAACTCCCGGATGTTAAATTTTACTTTTTCACAAATCAACTCAATTACATCCTGTAATGCCTCGTCAATGATCAACCCTTCCAGTTCGGCTTTCTTTCGAAGAATGGCGACCCGGGTTTCATAGTCCGGAGGACTGATATCCGCCACTACGTTCCACTGAAAACGACCTCGCAAACGTTCGTCAAAATTGGTAAGTTTGTTGGGGGGACGATCTGAGCTGATGATGATTTGTTTATTGGATTGGTAAAGGGCTTCAAAGGTATAGAAAAACTCTTCCTGGGTGCCTTCTTTTCCCTCTAAAAACTGTATATCGTCTATTAACAATACGTCTATTTTTCTGTATTTATTTCGGAATTCCCCCGTCTTTTTTTCACTGATTGCCTTTATCATTTCATTGGTAAACATTTCCGAAGAAACATAAAGAGGTTTCAACTTGGGATGGTTTTGAAGAATATGATGGCCGATGGCATGCATCAAATGGGTTTTTCCCAAGCCGGAGCCGCCATACACAAAAAGAGGGTTGTAATCATCCGAGGGGAGCGTGGCCACTGCCAGTGCGGCAGCATGGGCATATTTATTATTACTTCCCACCACAAAGGTGGAAAAATTATACCGGGGATTAAAGTAAAATTCACCGTCGAATTCTTCGCCGGTGCCGCCGTAACTAACATTGCCGCCAGCCCGATCTTTGATGTACTCAAAAACCACTTTATACTCTTTTCCGAAAACTTCCTTAATGGTGCCTTCCAAAAGAGACATATAGCGGCCTGTTAAAATGTTCTGGTTCATGCTGGCATAAGGGTCGATGTAAATTTTTCCGGCTTTGGCATCGGTTCGGAGAGGCGTTAGAGGGGCAAACCAGGTGTCGTAGCTGATGTCCTGGAGATTTTCCTTTAATATTTCTTGAACCTTAGACCATTTCTCCTTTAAGTCTTTCATAATCATCCTTTTCTTCGGTAATGTTTAACACGTATATCATAATATATAAGTTATCCACAGGGCAAGGGGAAAATCCCCCAAAACCAAAAGAATATTTTCCTGGATTATCCACTATTTGTGGATAAAAATGTGGGTAATTCCGCCATGAAACACCCACATGTAGTGGATGTCCCAGAATAGGGTCTTATTCCCTCGAAAAACCCGGGAAAAAAAGTTGACATAAAAAAGGTCGGACTATATAATTATATGGCATATGTGG
>CALFUG010000162.1 GCA_937928455.1 uncultured Clostridia bacterium | reverse complement strand
TCCTTCATGTATATAGCTTTAAAGCTCATCCAATAGTCTATTTTATCCGCTGTGGGATTCACATGAATTTCCACGTTGTCCATGACAACCAAAATGCTGAGATTCGGGGTATCCAATTCCAAACTCATATCTTCTAACGGTGCTTCCACCGGCAGGTTGGTGCCGGAAGAATATTTTTCTGTGATATGGTCCAGAAACTCATTCATATCTTTTTCCAGGATGACCACATCATCCATTTCTATTTTCAAAACCGGAATGCCGGATTTCCCATCATGAATCCAGTGCACCCGATAAGTGCCCTGCTCCCCTTCCACTGTAACGGGTTTTCCATTGTCTCGATAAAAACTATCCGGATTGATAGCCCATTGATATCCTGAAATAGGAACGGGGCCACTCTCCAGGTAGATCGATATACCCATGGATTCTCCTGGGCCAACCGGTTCAAATTTCGGCCAGGTTTTTTCAAACCCCAGTTTGTCCAAGAATACATCACTTTGGACCAAATCCTGGTCAAACCAATCCGGGAGCTTGGCATTCTCGGAATATGCTAAGAACTCCACGGCATCCGTGATGGCTATTCTTACTTCTTCCGCCGGCTCCGTGGTAACTGGCATCAACTGATTTTCGTCTAAAATGTTCTGACTTGTCAATAGCTGTTCCAACCGGTCTACTTGGGCGGTCACGGGAAGAGTATAATAGCCCACCGCCGGCAAAACGGCAAAAACAGCCAGTGCACATGTGACTGCCACAATGGGAAGGTGAGCTTTTGCTTTTAATAGAATAAGTAAAACGGCGGCGGATACCGTCAACAGAAACAGCAAACTAAAAGAGTATTCCACCGTCTTAAGCCCGGAGGCATTCAACTGAACCACCAATGCCCATGCTTCAAAAGCCAAAATAACAATGGCCGCTACGGGATACATTTTTTTATAGAATTTTGCCAGGGCGGTATGGTTTTCCGTCACCATAATATGGAGCCAAATCCCCACAATCGCATAGGCGGTAGCAATGCCGGAGAGTCGGATAAAGGAAGCTTCTCCCATCCCTGCCAAAATGGTTTTGCCTGCCCAGGCCAGCAATACAAAGGTCAGAGCCGTCATAATGGGAATCATAATATAGACGAAAAGAATCTCGATAAACCGGGGCTGCTTCTCTGCAATTTCCCTTTTCGGATGGTGCTCTCCCTTGCGAAAATCCGGGAAGTAGCCTACGAAAAATGTATAAACAAGGAATCCGGCAATCGTTCCAATGTACATATATACCTTTTCGCTCATGTCGTTATATAGCAGCGCCTGAAAGGCTCCCGCCACGCCGGAAGCGCCGGCCATAATCACCAGACCATAGAATAGGGCCACCAAAAAGGCCTTGTGTGTCATGAATAATGAGCGAGAAAAATTGGAATCTTCTTTGGGATCGCGAGCCAACACAATAAATGCCAGCATGCTGATGAGCATGACCGCTATGATCCGGGCAGAATCCAACAAAGAAACCGCATTATACCTTGTACCCAGATCCCCGGAAGGCTGGCTGCCGGAAATATACAATAGCAAAAAAGTGAGGCCAATCACTACCAACCCCAGGAGATTGGCAGCCCAAAAAGCTTTCTGGGTATTAAACCGGCTTTGGGCAAAGGTGATGGCGGCTAGGCTAAAAAGAGCCCCTAAGGCAAAGGACCAATGCAAGCAATGAAACAAAAAGTTATAAGGTTCTTGGTAAGGCCAGTCCAGATGGGTCCAGAT
>CALFUG010000161.1 GCA_937928455.1 uncultured Clostridia bacterium | reverse complement strand
CATCGACAAGAGCTGCTGCAAGGGTTGCGATATTTGTTATGCGGTATGCCCTAAAAAAATCTTTGTCCGATCGAAAAATAGAAGCCACTACGGGACCAACATGCCGGATATCACAAATCCCGAAACATGCATCTATTGCGGTATGTGTGAGCGAATGTGCCCCGACGGGGCCATTGATGTGCAAAAGGAGGAACCATCGGAAAATGAGAATTAATGTTAGGTTTGCAGGAGCCGGAGGACAGGGTGTAATTCTGGGGTCGGTGCTATTGGCCAAAGCCTATGGCATTGGAGAGGATTACAATATATCTCAAACCCAAAGTTACGGCCCGGAAGCCCGAGGGGGAGCCTGTAAGGCGGAAGTGGTGATTTCCGATGAAAACATTGACTACATGAAGGTGGACCAAGCCGATGTTTTTATTGCCTTTAACCAGATGGGATACGACAAATACAAAGCCACGGTGAAGAAAAACGCCATGGTATTGGTGAATAGTACCCTGGTAGAACCGGACCGGCCGGATGCCTATAAGATTCCGGCTACTGACATGGCCGAGGAAATGGAAAAACCTTTTGTGGTGAATATGATCATGCTGGGAGCCTTGACCAAGCTGCTTCCCAAGTTGCATTATCCCAAAGTGGAAGCGGAAATCATGGAGAACTTCGCCGCCTCCATCGCCGGTGTAAACCTGGAAGCTTACGACAAAGGCTACCGTTATATGGAAGAAAAATTAAAAGCCACAGGATAACTTTTGTTCTTTTCTTCACAAAACCTACAAATTTCTCTTGTATAGTAATTCTATCGCACTTGGGAGGGTTTTATGAAGAATCGAAAAAAATGGGTTGGAAATATTTTGGTGTTGGCCATTGTATTGTTGGCCATAGCCATGACAGGATGCGGGGAAGAAGAAGCGCCTCCTGCCGAAGTATACAATAATCAGGCAGAAGCCAACTGGGTTCTTCTGACCATTCATTATCCGGAAGAAGCGGCCATGGAAGATGTGGTGGAATATAAAGTATATAGTGTCAACGGCACCATGACGCCTCTTAGTACACTGCAAGCCTATGGGGAGGCTACCCAAGTTCCCGTGGTTATTAGCGAAGGAACTACAGCTTATGTTCAAGGCATTGGTGGAATCTTCGAAAACGATTACATGGCCCCATCGGGATGGGTGTACACAGTAAATGAAGAAATGTCCATGGAGGCGGCAGGCGATTATTCCTTGAATCCGGAGGACCACGTGGTTTGGTCTTATACTACATTTACAAAAGAAGCATTCCAATAAAGAAAACTTTAACAACTAACATACAATCTACACAGAACCATCACATTGA
>CALFUG010000160.1 GCA_937928455.1 uncultured Clostridia bacterium | reverse complement strand
ATGATTATTTGGCCAAGAGAGACCGGGAATGGATGGGAAAAATATACGAATTTCTGGGGCTTACGGTGGGTTGTGTGATTCACGGGATTACAGCGGAGGAACGGAATGCGGCTTATGAAGCTGACATTACCTATGGAACTAACAACGAATTTGGGTTTGATTACCTTCGTGACAATATGGTGTTATATAAGGAACAACTTACCCAAAGGGAATTGAATTTTGCTATCATCGACGAGGTGGACTCCATTTTAATTGATGAAGCCCGAACACCGTTGATTATCTCCGGTCAAGGTGCTAAATCTACGGAGTTATATCAAAAGGCGGATCGTTTTGTGACTTCACTGCGTCGGGAAGAGGATTTTACCACGGAGGAAAAGGACAAAACTGTGGCATTGACCGAAGAAGGGGTTTCCAAGTGCGAAAAGCATTTTGGGATTGATAATTTTTCGGATCCAGAGAACATGGAAATCAATCACCACGTTCTGCAAGCTCTAAAAGCCAGAAATTTAATGAAGCGAGACATTGACTATATCGTTAAAGATGAAGAAGTGGTCATTGTGGACGAGTTTACCGGTCGCTTGATGTTTGGCCGGAGATATAGTGATGGGTTGCACCAAGCCATTGAAGCCAAGGAAGGGGTTCTGGTTCGTTCGGAATCCAAAACATTGGCAACCATTACCCTGCAAAACTATTTTCGAATGTATCAAAAGTTGGCAGGCATGACCGGTACCGCCAAAACGGAAGAGGATGAGTTCCGTGACATTTACAATATGGATGTGGTGGTGATTCCTACCAATCAACCCATTCAGAGAGCGGACTTACAGGATGCGGTATATTCCACGGAAAAAGGAAAGTACAAAGCCATCTCCGATCGGATTCGGCTCATTCATGAAACGGGCCAGCCGATTTTGGTAGGGACCATTTCCATCGAAAAATCAGAGTTGATTAGCGAAATGCTGCAAAGAAGAGGAGTACAACACAATGTGTTGAACGCCAAGCAACATGAGAAGGA
>CALFUG010000159.1 GCA_937928455.1 uncultured Clostridia bacterium | reverse complement strand
GAGCAGATTACGGGGCTGGCTCGAGAGTTGGAGATTCGAGAAAAGCAGGATGAATCCGTAGAAGAAAAGAAGGGCACACCGGTGGAAACGGTGACCCAGTTAAGCGATTTGATGGGGGAAGCCCCCCTTATTATTCAAGGAGAAGGAGAATAGTATATGGGTAAGGGTATGAAAGCCGGCAAGAAGCCGGGAGGCGGAAATGCGGGGCAAATGCAAAAGCAAATGGCCCAAATGCAGGCCATGCAGCGAAAGATGGCGGAATTGCAAGACGAGATTGATCAAATGGAGACCTCGGCCACTTCTGGAGGAGGGGCGGTGACCATTACAGTGAATGGAGCCCGTCAATTAACCAAGGTGGAAATTAAACCGGAGGTGGTGGATCCCGATGATGCAGAAATGTTGGAGGATTTGATTCTGACTGCCACCAATGAAGCCCTTCGTCAAATCGAAGAGATTTCTTCCCAGGAAATGAGTAAAGTAACCGGGGGATTGGGAATTCCCGGATTGTAATATTGGGAAGCCAGAGATAAAGGGGATTCGATGAGATATTATGCTAAGCCGTTATCCAGACTGATTGGGGAATTGGCCAAATTGCCGGGCATTGGAAGTAAAAGCGCCCAGCGATTGGCCTTTTATTTGTTATCTTTGGACTCCTCGGAAGTGGAGGCACTGACTTCCGCAATCCATGATGCCAAGGAGACCATGACGTATTGTTCGGTATGCGGTAACTTGACGGATCAAGACCCATGCCTATTGTGTCAAGATTCGACCAGAGACGGAAAGGTGATTTGTGTAGTGGAAAGCCCCAAGGATGTTGTGGCCATTGAAAGAATTCGGGAATACCGGGGGCAGTACCATGTTCTCCATGGCGTGATTTCTCCCATGGATGGCATTGGTCCGGAGGAGATTAATCTAAAGCCATTGATTCTCCGCCTTCAGCAGGAGGATGTGGAAGAAGTCATTTTAGCCACTAACCCCAATATTGAAGGAGAGGCCACCGCTATGTATATTGCCCGTCTTCTGAAGCCAAGTGGCATCAAGGTCAGTCGTATTGCTCATGGCATACCGGTGGGAGGAGATTTGGACTACTCCGATGAGGTAACCATCATGAAGGCCATGGAGGGAAGAAGGACGTTGTAGAAATGGAAACGGAAGAAGACCAAGGGTATATGAAAATGATGGAAATGTAGGCGCAAAAGAGAAAATATGGACCAATTTGCTTTAAAATGAGGACGGGTTTGCTGTCCTTCTTTTGTTGGGGCCAAAAAAGTTGTTTCACGCAAACACTTCCACTATACTGTACATGTCATATAATTTTTTTACTGCAATAATACAATATTGGAAGAAGGAGGAGAAAAACATGGATGAAGAGAGAAGGTCCATCAAAGTTGACAGCGATGAGCATGGTCTAAAAAAACATGACCTTAAAGTTTCAACGGTTGTGTTTATGATTTTCTGTCTATGTGCTGCCGGTGCTTACGGAATTGAAGAAATGATTCCGGAATCCGGCGCAGGACTCACGTTGGTAATGTTGATTGTGTTACCTTTTGTTTGGAGCACCCCTTTGGGTTTGGTAGCCGCGGAACTGGGCTCTGCCAGACCTCAAGAAGGTGGATATTACAAATGGGTCCAGGAAGCTCTGGGAGAATACTGGGGATTCCAGGCAGGGTGGTGGAGAACCATTTCCATCTACATCGATAATACGCTTTACGTAATCCTGGCGGGGGGCTATGTGGCCGGCCAGTGGGATTTGACCACAACCCAGGAAATGATTTTCAAAATCGCAATGATTCTTGTATTTACTTATATCAATATACGCGGGGTGAAGGATGTAGGTATTGTAAGTACCATTCTTTCTATTCTGGTTATCGTCGCCTTTGGTATGGTAGCTATCGTCGGTTTCTTAAACTGGAGCCAGAACCCCTTTATTCCATTCACAGCGGATGGAGATATCATGGGGGTCAGTGGTATTGCTTTTGGTGATTGGGTTTACTATGTTGGTATGGGTATTGCCATCGGTATGTGGATGTATTCGGGGTACGAATCCATGTCCACAGTAGCTGGGGAAGTTTCCGATCCACAGGTTATTCCCAAGGCCACATTGATTACGGTGCCAATTATTATGGCGGTATATATTTTCCCCACCATGGGTGGATTGGCCTCCCTGGGAATGTGGGATGAATGGGGTACAGAAGTGGGTAGCGTTGGATACGGTACGGTGGCCGAGGTGTTCTTGGGACCGGCTTTTGGCGTATTCTTTGTCATCGTAGCGGTGTTGGCCCAGTGTTCTATCTATAACACCTATATTGCATCCGGTTCTCGTGGATTCTTTGCTTTGGCGGAAGATTATCTGGCTCCACCCATTATGATAAAAGTGGACAAAAAACACGGCGTTCCCTATGTTGCCGTATTATCAGTGGCCATTGTAAACATCATTCTTTGTCAATTTGCATTCACCACCGTAGTGGTTATTGATGTATTCCTATTGGTGTCTGCTTATATTATGATTTTCATCTCGGCCATGATTCTTCGAAAGAAAATTCCGGATGAAGAGAGAAAGTTCAAAATCCCCGGTGGTACAGGGTTCTTAACTCTGCTTTGTGTGGTTCCCATTACCATCGCGGTGATCGCCTTTTTCATCAATGGAACAGACTACTTCATCGGCGGCATGTTGGGAATCACGTCTGGTCCCATTCTCTATATCATATGGAAGAGAATGTATGGCGGATTGGCCAAGAAAGACCCGGTGAATCATCCCTTGAATCCCAAAACCAAATTGGCGGTAGGGGACACTCGAAGAATGTCATTCAACTTTGCTGTGATTTCTCTGATGGGATTCATCGCATACCCCTGGCTCATGTGGTTTGAAGGAGACTGGTGGGGTGAATGGGGTCCGGAATGGTATCTGGAAGTATATGGCTCCGGATTCCTCTCTGACTTTTATGCCATGCTGAATGCCATTCTCATTACGGCCATCATCTTTGCCGTAATCGCCATTGTATTATTCTTAGTCAGCAAGAAAGTAGAGCCGAAGAAAGTACGAGCATAATGGAATCAAAGCCCAAAATAACGTAAGTGTGTTTCGGGAGAAAGGGACCGGCCAGATAAGGCCGGTCCCTTTGAATTGTGTGGGGTTTTCCATAAGAAAGTATACAAGGCCTTATATTGACAGACCCCCCGATATGCATTAAAGTAGGGATATACCTTTTTACAGAAAATATCAAAAGGAGGGTTCTAATGAGAAAAAAAGTGATGAAAACCATGGATGGCAATACGGCGGCGGCCCATGTGGCCTATGCTTTTACCGATGTTGCGGCCATATATCCTATAACGCCTTCGTCCAACATGTCGGAACAAGTGGATGAGTGGGCGGCTTATGGAAGAAAGAACATCTTTGGACAAAAGGTTCGTGTGGCGGAAATGCAAAGTGAGGGTGGAGCTGCCGGTGCGGTCCACGGGTCTTTGGCGTCAGGGGCATTGACCAGCACATTTACTTCTTCCCAAGGATTGTTGTTGATGATTCCCAATATGTATAAAATCTCGGGGGAACTCCTTCCGGGAGTGTTCCATGTAGCGGCGAGAGCCATTGCGGCCCAAGCCTTGTCCATTTTTGGAGACCATAGTGATGTGATGGCGGCCAGACAAACAGGGTTTGCCATTTTGGCATCCGCTTCGGTTCAGGAAGTGATGGATCTGGGCTCGGTGGCGCATTTGAGTGCCATTCGAACCAGAGTTCCCTTTATGCACTTCTTTGACGGATTCCGAACTTCTCATGAAATCCAAAAAATTGAAGTGTTGGATTATAATGATTTATCCAAGCTGTTGGACTGGAAAGCCGTATCGGAATTTCGCGGAAGAGCTTTAAATCCAGAACATCCAGTGGTACGGGGAACGGCTCAGAATCCGGACATTTTCTTCCAAGCCAGAGAAGCGGCGGGGCGGTTTTATGATGAAGTGCCTGCGGAAGTTCAGCACTATATGGAGGAGATTGAGAAGCTGACAGGACGCAGTTACAAACCCTTTGATTATGTAGGGCATCCCAAGGCAGAACATGTGGTCATTGCCATGGGTTCCGCTTGCGAAGCCATTGAGGAGACGGTAAAAATACTGGTGGCAGAAGGCCAGAAAGTGGGCCTGTTGAAGGTTCGTCTGTATCGTCCCTTTGTGAAAGAGTTGTTCTTAAAAGCCTTGCCCAAGACGGTAACCAGACTGGCAGTATTAGACCGTGTCAAGGATCCCGGTTCCATCGGAGAGCCTCTATATCAAGATGTTAGAACGGCTTTGTACGGCGGTAAATTCCAGCCGGAAGTGTATGGAGGCCGATACGGCTTGGGTTCCAAGGACTTCGCCCCCGGCATGGTTCAGGCGGTCTATGATAACTTGGCGAAAAAGACCCCCAAGGATCGATTCACAGTGGGTATCGAAGACGATATGTATAAGACCTCCCTTCCCTATAAGCAGGGTCTTTCCCGGGAGCCGGAAGGCACCATTCGATGCAAGTTCTGGGGATTGGGCTCGGACGGTACGGTGGGGGCCAACAAAACGGCCATTAAAATCATCGGCGATGAAACCCCACTTTATGCCCAAGGATATTTTGCCTATGATTCGAAAAAGTCCGGAGGAGTCACCATTTCCCACTTGAGATTTGGAAAGTCTCCCATTCAATCCACCTATTTAATCAGCGAGGCAGATTTCGTAGCCTGCCACAATCAGGCTTACCTGAATCAATATGATATGCTGAAGGACCTGAAAGTAGGGGGTACCTTCCTGTTGAACTGCACTTGGTCGAAGGAAGAATTGGAAGAGCATCTGCCTACGGAAGTGAAAATTGCGTTGGCCAATAAGAAAATTAAATTCTACACGATTGATGCGTACCGATATGCGGAAGAAATTGGCCTAGGGAACCGAATCAATATGATTATGCAAGCCGGCTTTTTCCAATTGACCCAGGTCATTCCTTTGAAAGAAGCGGTGAAGCATTTGAAGAAGGGCATTGATGATGCCTACGGCAAGAAAGGCCAGAAGATACTGGATATGAATTACAAGGCAGTCGACATCGGTATTCAGGAATTGACTGCCGTTGAAGTGCCGGCTTCCTGGAAAAAATTGACACCGGATAAGAACCAGAAATCTCACTACCCGGAATTTATCGAAGAAGTTTTGATTCCCATGAATCGTCAAGAGGGAGACCAACTGCCGGTCAGCGCATTTGAAGGCCGGGAAGACGGAACCTTCCCCATGGGCACCAGTCGTTATGAGAAGCGGGGTGTGGCTATGCATGTGCCCCAGTGGATTCCGGAGAACTGTATTCAATGTAACCAGTGTTCCTTTGTATGCCCTCATGCCTCCATTCGACCTTATGTTCTGGATGAGAAAGAGGCGAAAAAAGCGCCCAAGGATTTTGTAACCATACCCAGCAATGACAAGGCATTTGCAGGACATCAATATCGCATTCAGGTATCTCCTATGGACTGTATGGGTTGTGGGAACTGTGCAGATATATGTTTGGCCAAAGAAAAAGCATTGGTGATGAAACCTTTTGAGGAAATGGAAAAAGAGGCGCCCAATTGGCTATTTGCAGAAACCATCCCATATAAAGGGGGTGTGGCGAACAAATACAATGTAAAGGGAAGCCAGTATTGCCAACCTTACATGGAATTTTCCGGGGCTTGTGCGGGATGCGGAGAAACACCATATATTAAATTAATTACCCAGTTGTTTGGGGATCGAATGATTATCGCCAATGCCACCGGCTGTTCTTCCATCTGGGGTGCTTCTGCACCTTCCATGCCCTATTGCCAAGATGTAAACGGAAGAGGACCGGCTTGGGCCAACTCACTATTTGAAGACAATGCAGAGTATGGTTATGGGATGTTGCTGGGAACCAAACAAATTCGAAACAATATACAGAAGGCCATGGAAGAAATGCTGGAACAGAAGGTTCCCAAGGCAGTGAAGGAAGCCTTCCAGGAATGGATTCAAGGAAAGGATCAGGGAGAAGGAACCCGGGAGAGAGCGGACAATGTAATCAAGGCCATCCAGGCTTGGAAACCGGAATCGGCACCCCTGAAGAAACAAGTAAAATTGGTGAAGGATCACCAGGATTACTTGGTGAAACCTTCCATCTGGGCGGTTGGCGGAGATGGATGGGCCTATGATATCGGATACGGCGGATTGGACCACGTACTGGCATCAGGAGAAAACATCAACGTGTTGGTGTTTGATACGGAAGTGTACTCCAACACCGGAGGACAAGCCAGCAAGGCCACACCGGAAGCGGCCATTGCAAAATTTGCCGCCTCAGGGAAAGCGGTGAAGAAGAAGGATTTGGGTATGTTGGCCATGACCTACGGCTATGTGTATGTAGCCCAAGTGGGCATGGGCTCTGACAAAAATCAATTGATGAAGGCCATTATCGAAGCGGAAAACTATGATGGACCCTCCTTGATAATTGCTTACTCTCCTTGCATCAACCATGGAATCAAGGCGGGTATGGGCAAATCTCAAGAGGACATTAAGAGGGCCGTGGATGCCGGGTACTGGCATTTATATCGATACAACCCCACCAAGAAGGATGGGGGAGAAAATCCCTTTACCTTGGATTCCAAAGAGCCTAAAATGGCTTTCAAGGAATACCTCATGGGGCAAACACGATACTCGTCTCTGTTGAAAGAATTCCCGGATTTGGCGGAAAACTTGTTTGATGCCTCTGCGGAAAGCGCCAAGGAGAAGTATCTCACCTACAAGCAAATGGCAGACACCACTCCACTTTATATCTCGGAAAAAGCAGGAGCGGCGAAAGCGGAGCCGGAGAGCGAGAAGACCGACGGCGGGAAACCCGGAAATGAAGAAAAATAGTCCATAAGTTTCAGTTAGCATCAACGAAAGAGCCTCCCCGCATAGGGAGGCTCTTGTTTTATGTCTCGAAAGGTACGGGGTTTATTCCACGCACACATCCACCCAACGGGTGGATTGGCTATGCTGGTAGATTTCTTCCGGAGTCATTTCTACGGCACTGTTGGCGGAACCACAGGCGGGAAACAAGGTATCATATTCCTTCAAGGATTCATCACAACAGATGGTTACCCGAGGGTCCGTAATGGCAAAGGCACAAACTCCTCCCACTGGATGTCCCGTATATTCCAACACTTGTTCCGGAGAAAGCATTCGAGCCTTTCTGCCGAAAGTGGCTTTGAATTTACTGTTGCTGATTTTTTTGTCTCCTGCTGTTTGAATGAGAATACAACCTTCTTCATCTTGAAAGGAGATGGTTTTACAGATGCGGGCCGGTCCTACACCCAGGGCTTCCGCCGCCAAAGAAACAGTGGCGGTAGTGGTAGTAAATTCGATGATACGCTCTTCCAATCCCAAGGTACGGAAATAGCTTTTGACTTGCTCTAATGACATGGTATGTACCTCTCTTTCTACCCACTCATTATATCAAGGCCGTTCAATTAATCAAGTTGTTAGAAATGTTCCCAAAAAACAAACAAAAAAATTGTTGGGACCCACAACCATTCCGGCTTGACAGGGACAGGGTAATCAAGTATAGTAAATTAGTGAAGTTTTTTCACGTGCAATCATTCATTTTTCAACGAATAGCAATTGAAGGAGGTTATTCCCATGGACAGTAAAAAAGGACAATGGGGAAGCAATTTCGGATTTCTCATGGCGGCTGTTGGATCAGCAGTTGGCCTGGGTAATATCTGGGGTTTCCCTTACAAGATGGGTATCAGCGGAGGTTTTGCGTTCTTGCTGATTTACCTGGTGTTAGCGGTGTTCGTCGGCTTTGTAATTATGCTGGGCGAATTAACCATCGGTCGTAAGACAGGAAAAGGCGTGTTGGGAGCTTATTCCGAGCTGAGCAAGAACTATGCTTGGATTGGTTGGATGGGTACCATTTG
>CALFUG010000158.1 GCA_937928455.1 uncultured Clostridia bacterium | reverse complement strand
ATCACAATGAACCATCAACATAAGATTACTCTATTTACGAATTAACGTACAGACTTTTCATAAAAAAAGGGCATCAAATTCCGTAAAATTTGTATACATAATACCACTGTTTCGTTTTCAACCCAGTAGACGAATCAACCGCTTCTTCACTTCTAAAAATTCCACAGACAAAACCGCTTCCCTCTTTCTTGGTCTCTCCATCTTGATTTCCTCCACGTCTACAATTTCCGCCGGATTCCCTCCCAGCACAATGATGCGGTCGGATAAAAAAACCGCCTCGTCAATATCGTGGGTAATAAAGAGTATGGTTTTATTCATATGCTGCAACACATGAAAAAGATAGTCTTGCATTTTAGTTTTCGTAATGGCATCCAAGCTACCAAAGGGTTCATCCAACAGCATGATATCATTGGGGAGCATGCTAGCCCGCATTAAAGAAGTACGTTGTCTCATGCCACCGGAAAGCTGAGCCGGATACTTGTTTTCATGACCGTCCAATCCAAATATGGGTAGCATTTCCATCACTTTTTCTCTCGCCACCTTCTTTGTGTTTCCTTGTATTTCTAATGGCAGGGCTACATTTCTCCACACGGTGCGCCAAGGTAACAGCAAGTCCTTTTGGTGCATATACCCCACTTTTCCGGTAACCCCTAAAATGGATGATCCATCCAGGAGAACCTCGCCGGATACAGGAACCTCAAGACCGGCGATGACATTGAAAAGGGTACTTTTTCCGCAACCGCTGGGGCCGATGATGGACACGAATTCTTTTTCATGTACGGAAAAGGAAAGATCCTTTAATATCAGATCCTCTCCGTATTTCTTCGATAGGTTTTTTACTTCCAATTTATTCTGGGAGATATTCATTGGTAAAGGCTTCCTCCGCAATTAACTCGCCGGGAATTAACTGTTTTTCAAACATCCAATCCGCATATTTTTGCCAAATTTCTACATCCATTTCCCCCCACCTACTGGCATCTCCCCGATACTCTTTCGCCAAATATCTTTGGGATTCTATGGCAATCTCCCGGTCAATTTCCGGGGCATGCTTTAATAAATGCTCCACGGCTCTGTCTGGATCCTCTATGGCCAATTGATAGCCTTTGGATACTGCTTTCATAAAACTTCGTGCCAGTTCCGGATCTTCTTCCAACAATTCTTCGTTGGCGATGATTACCGGAGTATAAGAATCCAGTCTTTCATCCACATCCTGTAATTTGATAAAGTTCAATGAAACACCCTTTACCTCTGCAGCAATTCCATCCCATCCATAGTAAATCCATGTAAAGTCCACATGCTCCGTCACCGCCGTAAAGAAGTCCAATGTCCCCACGCTGACCATCTCCAGTTTGGAAAAATCCGCCCCTGATATTTCCATCAGCCCCTTTAGCATGGCTTCCTCCATAGGTGAATTCCATCCGCCATACTTCTTTCCTTCGAAGTCCCGGGGCGATACAATCTGTTTTTCCGTCGGGGAAGCAAACCCGGAAGTATTATGTTGGATTACCGCCGCAATGGCTTTCACCGGAAGGGGTGTCTCTGCTGTTCTGGCATAAGTCACTTGCTCCTGGTAGCTCAGCCCAAACTCTCCCTGACCTGCCGCAATTAAATCGGCGCTGCCGCCTTCCGTAGGCTGAATGATTTCTACCGTTAGGCCCTCTTCTTCAAAATATCCCTCTTCCAAAGCCGCATAAAGACCGGTGTGGTTGGTGTTGGGAATCCAGTCCAAAACCACAGTTATCGGTCTAGAGGAATTCTCTTCTTGTTGACATCCGGTAATGATCAATGATGCCACCAACAGCGTCACCAGCATTACAACCAATATACTTTTCTTGCTTGTTCTTTTCATTACTCTTGCTCCTTTTCCTCGTCATAATAACTCCAGGGCGTGGTGGCCTTTTGCAGCACGTCAATACTCTTAAATAAGAGGATGGAAATGATGGAAATCAAAAAGATCGCCGCAAACATTTTGTCATAGGCAAAAGAGTTTTTCACTCGCATCATATAGACTCCCA
>CALFUG010000157.1 GCA_937928455.1 uncultured Clostridia bacterium | reverse complement strand
GTGTTCCACCAGCGGATCCCCCACCTTGATGGGATCCATATGAACTACGGCATGTATCTTCAACTCTTCTTTCAACGCGGTTTCAATGTTGTCAATCATATCATGGCTCTTCATGATATCGTCCTCTGCGTCCACCTCTACGTGAATGGAACAAAATATTCTACCCGGGCCATAGTTGTGAACCATCAAGTCATGAATCCCTTTGACCCCCGGGAAGCTTCGGGTAATTCGCACGATATCCTTCACCATTTCCGGATCGGGAGCTTCTCCAAGCAGAGGGCTGGAGCTGTCGCGAATCAAAATAACACCGGACCAGATGATAAACAAGGCCACCAGAGCCCCTACGTATCCATCGATGACCCAAGGAGAAAACATAGCCACCAATACACTGACCAGTACCGCCGACGTGGCAATTACGTCATTTCTGGAATCCGTAGCGGTAGCCAGTAAGGCCAGGCTGTCAATTCTTCTTCCCGCCGCACGATTGAATCCGGCTTGCCACAGCTTGATTAAAATGGCCAGGGCCAATACCAGTACGGTCACCCATCCCGTTTCCAAAGAGGTGGGGTTCAAAATTTTATCCACGGAAGATTTCAACAAGCCGGCTCCCACCAGAATAATCAGTCCGGAAATTACCAGACTGGTTAAGTACTCGATTCGGGCGTGGCCGTAAGGATGATCCTTGTCCTCCGGCATGGCCGCCAGCCGAAATCCCACCAAGGTAATCACCGAGGAAGAGGCGTCCGCCAAATTGTTGATGCCGTCTGCGATGATGGCAATGCTGCCGGAAAGAATTCCCACGCCCACTTTAAACCCGCACAAAAGCAGATTGCTGAGGATTCCTACCACCCCCGCAACCTTTCCATACCGGTCTCTCACCTTTCGATCCGACACTTGTTGCCAATCCGGAACAAAAGCTTTGAATAATGGATTGTAAAAAGAATGATTCACGCCGCCGCTCCTACTCCTGCTCCGCCAAGGCCTTCTTTAACTCCCGCACCAATTCGTTGGAGCAGGAGGTGGATTTGGGCCCGCAGGTAACCCCTTCCAACTTTTCGGCAATTTGATCCACAGTCCACCCATCCACTAAAGATGCAATGGTTTTTAAACCGCCGTTGCACCCACCATGAAAACGGATATTGGTCACTCTGTCTCCCTCTAAATCAAATTCCAGTTCCGTGGGACAAACTCCTTTGGGGTATACTTCGTAATGCATAACTTCTCCTTTATTTACGGGAAAAACACCCGACCAATCTGCTGGACGGGTGCTCTGTTTTGTCGCATTCAGCTCTAGTAATAAGCTTCTTTGTTCTTTTTTTCCTTCTTGGCCACAAGCATGTACAGCAATGTGGGAATGGCAAGGACAAAAGAAAAAATTCCCAGGGCCACAAAGCCCCCGTTTGTCTTGGTTTTCGGCATTACATCCGCAATACGATCTTTCACAATCATAAGGCAAATTCCTTTCTCCAATGGCCACCAATACCTTATATGGCTATTATACCACCGAAAGCCGGTTCTCAAAGAGGGTTTGGGGTTTTGTAAGGAAATTGTAATACGAGACTTTATTCCGTAATTTTTCGATCCAAGCTTTGTTCCAGAAGACGAAGAGCCCCTTCCCTATACTTCAAAGACAGTACGCCCAGGGATGCCATAATATAGTGATGATCCAACAGGATTTCTGCATGATCTCCCGGATATAGCATCCGGCCGTTTTCGTTTCTCCGGGTTATCTCTTTCAGAATGGCCTTTCCATGGGGAAGATGGGTGAGTGCCCCGCCGGTTCCCACAATGTACTTCACTTGTGTCAGGTCCTTACCCTGCGCCAGAGTATTCCGGCCGGAAGGTCCATACACATATCGGATTCGGCCCGCATGGCGCTCCACCGCTCGAATCACCGCTTCCAGCGTGAGCCGTTCTACCAGTTTGATTTCTCCCTCTGTTTTGGGAATGGCATGGTAGTCATGGAGAAGCTGGTCTAAATCCAAACCCGACTTCTTCATGTCCGTACGAAGCTTATCTTCCCCGATGGATTCCATCACCTTCTTCCGATTTACATAAACCCCCAGGTCTCCCTCTACCGTTCGTTTGGCTTTGGGTTCCGGACTAATGAGAATTCGAGAAATCTCGTCGGAATCTTCCGTGACAGAATGTACATCGGTGGTGGCCCCTCCCACATCCAGCACCATTACATTGCCTAGTACCTCATACAAAAGCTTGGTGCATTCCATTACTGCACCTGGAGTGGGAACAATGGGTCCTGTTACCAGCTCCCGGACCTGCTCCATTCCCGGGGCATGGATAATGTGCTCTTCAAAAGCCTCCTGAATCACTTTTCGACATGGCTCCACATTCAGTTCGTCAATCTTGGGGTACACATTGTCCACCAGGTACAGCTGCCGGTCTTCAAATATCAACTTCATTTCTTCCTGGTTTTCGATGTTGCCTCCATAAATCACCGGGGTCTTATCCGGAAGGGTGGCCAGCATCTCTGCATTGTAGATGGCCGTATCCCGTTCCCCATAGTCTACGCCGCCAGCCAAAAGAATCAGGTTGGGTGCAATCTCTTCTATTTTTTTCAGGTCCGTGCGCCGCAGTTTGCCGGAGGTAATATAGTGGAGAATGGCCCCGGCTCCCAAGGCCGCTTCCTTGGCAGCACGGGCGGTCATATCATAGACCAGCCCGTGCACCGTCATTTTCAATCCGCCGGCTGCGGATGAAGTGGCCAGCATTTCATCGTACTCCAAAGAGTCCAGCTGCTTTTTCTGGATGAGATCCTCCATGGCTTGTTTCAAGCCGATTCGAACATCCCCCTCCAATACGGTGGTGGGAGCTTGTCCTTGTCCAAAAAACACCGGATTCTCGGTATGAATATCCGTAAAGGCATTTACCACCGTGGTGGTAGAGCCTATTTCCGCAACCAGTACGTCTACCTTCATTCTGCCTTCGCCCTTCTTCTCTGCCGCTCTTCCACAATGAAGGAGGCCACGTCAATGCCGTGAGAACCTCGCCCGAATCCGGCATCAATCCCGGTCTTTGCCGCTTCTTCTGAAATAACCTGGGTGCCTCCGGCACAGATAATCACTTGACCCCGGATGCCCTTCTCGACGGCCAGGTCATGAATTCGCTTCATATTCTTGTAGTGAATGTTGTCGTGAGAGATGATGGTAGAGGCCAAAATCACTTCTGCTTTCAATTCCACCGCGGCATCCACTAGCTTTTCCACCGGAACCGAAGTGCCAAGATACTCCACTTCAATACCGAACTTTTCAATGCCCCCGTGCTTGATGTCGATGATTTCACGCAGCCCCACGGAATGCTCGTCCTCCCCTACCGTACCAGCCACGATTTTCAAGGGATAATCTTCGATGTCCTTTCTAATTTCGTCATCGGTAAGCACCTTGGGTGGCTCCGGAATGGTCAGTTGAGAGACGTCGATATCAAAAGGAACCTTACCTTTCAATTCAATTCGCGTGCCCTCTGCTTCCTGCATTACTTCCCGGCTTATGACTTCCGCTTCTTCCAGTCCCATCTTCTTGGCAATTTCAATGGCTACCACTTCCGCCACTCTCTTGTTCAATGGCAGGAACAAGGTCCATAGCACGGTGCCATCCGCCAGCCATTCCATCTCCGGCTTCACCAAATCCGAATTCCGGTACTTTTTGTTTTCTTCCATTCGAACATTTACATTATCCTCGGGATCCAGTTCATCAATATACACGATTTTGCTGCGGTCTTCCAAGGTGCAGCCCCCAATCAAAGCACTGGGATTTTCCGGATCTGCCCCATACTGCTCCACATTGTTGTATCCAAAGTGGGCGGTTACCGGCGCCATATAATCCGCATCCCGTTGGTAGATGTATCCGTACCCCACACCACCCTCAATCTTACGGGCGATGCCATCTCCGTTTCGGGCCGGGTACATGGCAGAGTCCACAAAGAACCCTTCCTGAACTGCCTGGAAATATCCGCCTACTTCCAGAATTTCTTCCATGAAGAGGCAGGCTCTTTCTTTAATTTCCCGGGCATTTTCCTTTAGCGGTCCTTCTTCCTTCAGTTGAATCATTTCCATCAATCCGTCCAGTCCGATAAGGGTCTGCTTCGCCGTATCGCAGGCTTCAATGTTGTAGATGTGCCAGGGCACATTTCGCCCTTCATCCGGCGTAATGGTGGATTGAATATCCGCGCTGGTCAGCTTACTGATAAGCATGTTCAACACATGGGTTACGGTAGCTTCCCGGGCAGAAGAGTCAATGTACTTGGTGTTCATCTGGGCCCGCATCTTGTACCGATTGCAGAAATCTCTCAAGGCCACCGCATAAGGTAGGTCCATGTACACACAAGGCGCCGGTGTGGCCGTAGGCGGTACCGTGGACAAGCAAATATTCTCTGGCTGAATCCCCGCCAATTCGGAGAACATGGCATTGATGGCATGCTGAACAATTAGCTCCGGCATCACCTTCCAGGCTTCCCGGGCGGTAGCATTGGCATTATGGGCTCCATCGATCTGAGCGATTTCCGCCCACGCCAAGATTTTCTTGGATTCGCAAGCATCCACAAAAGATCGCACGCAATTTACATTTCGATATAGTACGTTGTATTGCGGATCCTGATGGGCTCCGTTGATACCTTCTTCCGCAAACATCACGGCGATATCCGGCCCCGCCACTCCCGAGACATAGGAATGGTAGTTAATGGGTCTACCCACTTCGTCTTCGATGAGATCCAGCGCTTTTCGCTGGGCTCTTACTTGCTTTCTAGTAATGGGCACTCCCCCGATTCCCTGAGGCGTTCCCTCCATCAAACCATCCATATGGGACTGGCCGGCGGTACGGATGACCATAATGTGGTCCGCACCGTGCCAAGCCGCCATTCTCATTCGTCGGATGTCGTCCTCAAATCGACCGGAAGCAATTTCCGTGGTAATCACCGGCATGCTTTGGGGGTCGATGTTGCCAAAGTATTTGGCCGGAGGAAGGGGCACGCTGTTCTTTAAAGGCTTGCTGGAGTCTAAATAGGTAAAGGGCCCCATTTGCTGCCGGGGTACATGTTCTCTCCATGTCCAACCTTTTCTTCTTGGGGTATATTGGTCTAAATCTTTCAGGATGTTTTCCACATCCAATTTTTCATTGTGCTTGAGTTCTGTTTTCATATCTGTCATTTTACTGTCCCCCCCCTATTTCTCAAAGAGGGCGACTACGTCGTCCCAATGCTTGCCTTGGGCCAAAAAAGTTCCCGCTTCCTGCACGGTGATTCCCTTGGCTTGGGCCAACTTATATACTACATGTCCGGCGCCTTTTCCCATCAGCCCCCGATCCATGCAGCCTTCCACAATGGGTTTGGTATCCAAAGAGGATATGCCCATGCGGAGCAGCACCGCCCGTTCAATGGAAGGGGTGGTATTCTTTCGTCCCAGCTCCAGCAGTGGCTCCACCACCTGCTGGGTCAAAGCCCAAAACCGGTCGTATAATTCTTCGTCGGTGAGGTTGGCAATGTGCATGCGTCTCACTTCGAAATCGTCTTCTCTTTTCATAAAACTACCATCTCCTATCGTTGTTCTTTTTCTAAGTTACAGCGATTTGATTGCGTCTTTTACATAATCCACATTGGTTGCCGTTTCCTCTGCCAGGAATTGAATGTCCTCTTCCGTGGGCTGGGTCACCTGGTAAGTGGTCATGGCCTGTTTGATTAAAGATTTCCTCATACGGTCCAGGTCCACGTCCTTGGCCTTAATCAGAGAAGGATGCTTGGGAAGGATGATATTAGTGCCGGGGATCTCTTCTTCCGGGTTCCCGAAGAAAATCTGGATGCCATTATCTCTGGCAAAAGACAACTGGGGCTGCAAATGTTTGCCCGCTCCCGTATACTCTGTCTCCTGTACAATAATGGTGGTGTCTTCCGGATACTCTTGGGCCAGGGCAAAGGCGGCGGCCAATGCCGTATTCCCTGCCGGACCCTTTTCCAAGCCTTCCAAAGTAGCCAAACACTGGGTAATGTAAAAAACGTCTCCTTGTGTTATGGTAACATATCTATCCATGTAGCGCAAAGGCCGGGCGGCGGACCGGGGCACATCGGAACGGTCCGGCCAACTGGAAAATGGCACGCCAAAGCCGGTATGGCCGGTGGTAAAACTTTTTCGATTGAAGGCTTCGTCCGAAGCCATATGAAGGCCGGATAGATCCACGGAAGCCCCGATGACCTCACACTTGGCACCGGCTTTTAAGAGCCCCCGGGCGGTACCCGTCAAATTTCCTCCTCCCGCATTGGTGCATACCACCACGTCGGGATCCTTTCCATATTTCTCACGGAACTGCATGGAAATCTCATAGCCCAGGGTCTCCACTCCGGCAATGCCGAAGGGGGTATAGAGAGAAGCATTAAAGTATCCCGTCTCTTCCAACAGCAGCAGGAATTTATAGAACAGCTCCGGTCCCACGGACAGCTGAACCACTTCCGCACCCAAGGCCTCGCACTTTCTGGCTTTCTCGATAATTTCCGGCTGGCCTTTTCCCTTGCTGTCATAACATTCCTGCACTACGATGCATTTGAGTCCATGTATGGCTGCCTGGGAAGCCACGGCAGCGCCATAGTTTCCGGAGGTGGCGGTCAATACCCCTTTAAACCCCAGTCGTTTGGCATGATACACCGAGTTGGCAGCCCTTCTGGCTTTAAAACTACCGGAAGGATTGCAGGCCTCGTCCTTGATAAAAATTCTGGCACCCATTCCCTTTGGGGCGCAGGTTCTGGCCAAGGCCGTCAAGTTCTTAAGCTCCAGAATGGGCGTGTTTCCCACATTGACCCCATATTGTATTTGCTGCATCTCTTCCAAAGAGTATCCGGTTTCCCGCATCATTCTCTCGTAGTCAAAGGCCAAGGAGCCGGACTCAAATTTACTGTAATCAATACCGACAGATTGCAGCATAATTTCTTGTTTTCTTGCCATGACGGAGGCATAATCCGTTGCTCTACTG